>CAMPCG010000143.1 GCA_946644025.1 uncultured Prevotellaceae bacterium
GGCCTCCACCTCCTTCAGCTCGATGCGGAAGCCGCGAATCTTCACCTGCCCGTCGCGGCGTCCTACGAACTGTATGTTGCCGTCGGTCAGGAAGCGGACGATGTCGCCGGTGCGGTAGACACGGGCGTATTTAGCCAAAGCCTCTTCGGAGGTGGAAGGCGTGGCCAAGAACGGATTGTCGATATAGACCTCGGCGGTCTTCTCCGGACGGTTGAGGTAGCCGTGGCTCACCTGCGGTCCGGCCACCAGGAGCTCGCCAGCGGCACCTGCGGGCAGTCGGTGGCCCTGCTTGTCGACCACATACAGCCGCATGTTGTCGAGCGCCTTGCCGATGGGTATGTCCTTCAGCTTGCGGTCCAACCGGTAGGTCGTGGTAAAGATGGTACACTCCGTCGGGCCATATACATTATAGAATTTATAGCCCGTGGGCGGTTCGAGCGATGCCAGCTTCTCGCCGCCGGTGGAGAGATACTTCAGCGAGTGGTTCTCGATGGTGGTGGCAAACTGGTAGCCCACCTGGGTGGTCATGAACGAGTGGGTGATGCCATTTTGCTCGAAGTAGTCGTTGAGGGCCATGAGGTCGAGGCGCAGCTCCTCGGGAATGATGTGCACGGCGGCGCCACAGGTCAGCGCGGGGTAGAGGTCCATCATGCAGGCGTCGAAGCCGTATGAGGCGTATGCCGCCACGCGGTGCTCAGGCCGCAGGTCGTAGAACCGCCGGTACCAGTGGCAGAAGGCCACGAGGTTGCCGTGGGTCAGCTGGCAGCCCTTGGGCACGCCCGTAGAGCCGGAGGTGTAGAGGAGGATGAAGAGGCTGTCGGGAGACAGTTCGCTTGGCTGCAACGGTGTTGCAGCACAGGCGGACAGTTCCTTGGTCAGCAGCACCTCGCCCTGATACTCGTCCACGAGGAGGCGCAGTTCTTCGTCGGCTATGAGCAACCTGGCGTCGGCATCCTTCACCATGAAGTTCAGCCGCTCCTTCGGGTAGCTGGGGTCGAGGGGCTGGTAGGCACAGCCGGCCTTGAGCACGCCGAGCGAGGCAATGGCCATCCACTCGCAGCGCGGAATGAGCACCGAGACGACGGGCGACTTACCAGCCCCACCCCCAACCCCTCCCCTAAAGGGAGAGGAGCTTTCGCGGCGGAAGCCTCCCCCTCGGGGGGAGGTTTGGTGGGGGCCGCCACCCACCATCTGGCTGACGCGGGCGGCAATACGGTCGCTCATCTCGTCCACCTCTTTAAAAGTAAACTGCTTGTCCTTAAAGACGACGGCGATGTTGTCGGGCGTCTGGACAGCCTGTCGGCGGAAGAGCGAGACGATGGTCTGCGTGTCGTCGTAGTCCACGTCGGTCTCGTTGAAGCTGTCGAGCAACGCCACCTGGGCGGCCGTCGTCATGTCAATGTCACGAACCAGCTCGCAGGTCATCAGCCCTTCCAGTATGGCCTCGTAGCTCTCGAGGAACTGGGCGACGAGACTTTCCGAGAACTCGCTGGCCCTATACTCGGCCTTCACCTGAATCTTTCCGTCGCGCACGAATGTCTTCAGATAGAGCGGCACGTCGAGCGTGCTGTTGCCTATGCGCTCGGCCTTCATGGGCTTGCCGCCCATCGTGTCGTCGGAGAAGAGGTTGGCATGCCAGGCAAACATGGAGTTGCTTTGTGGCTTGATGTCCTCCATCAGGTCTGCATAGGAATAGACCTCGTGCTGACGGCATCCGCTCATCTGCTCCTGTCCCGCTCTGAGGAAGCTGAGCACGGTGGTATTGTCGTCGAACTTGGCATAGACGGGCAGTGTCTTGACGAACATTCCCACGGTGCGGGCGAGCCGTTTGTCCTGCCGCCCGTTGAAGACGGTGGTGAAGAGCGACTCCTGCTCGTTGTTGAACTTGGCCAGCAGCAAGGCGTAGGCCTGGGTGAACAGTGTGCTCTTGAAGATGCCGTTCGCCTTGCAGAAGGCTTCGACGGAGCTGATGTCCACGTTCAGCGTACGCAGCAGGCTCGCCTCGTCAACCGCCGCGACGTTCCCGGTTGCGTCGGCATCGGGAAGGAGCGGCGTGTAGACATCGCCACAGTCAAACGTCCGTGCATACCACTCCTTAGCCTCTTGGAAAGCGGGGGTATTTCTTGCGGCCTCCTCTCCGGCAGCTATCTCGGCCAGTGTCACTTCCTCCTGGGGGACAGCCTCGCCGCGGTAGGCCTTGTCTATGTCGCCCAGCAACAGGTGCATCGAGGTGCCGTCGACGATGATATGATGATAGTCAATGAAGAGATAGAGGTGGCTGTCAGCGCGCAGCAAACGGATGCGGAACAGGCGGTCGTTGTAAATATCGAAGGGCTGCACCAGCGAAGCCTTCACAGCCTCGATGTCGTCGATGTCCTCTACGGCGACTTCAAAGCGGTCGTCCTTGCCGATGGTCTGCTTCGGTTCGCCGTCGTCGGCCAGGACGATGCGCGTAAAGAGCGTGGGGTGAGCCTCCACCGCCGTCACGATGGCCCGGCACAGCCGCTCCGTGTCCAGGCTGCCGTCGAGCGTATATAGATAGGGAAGGTTGTAGCATATCTCGCCACTGCGGTTGGCACATTCTACGTAGATGCCATACTGCGTCTTGCTTAAGGGAAACATAGGTGTTGGGAGTTAGGTGATGTGGGTTGAGTGGGTTGAGTGGGTTGAGTGGGTTGAGTGGGTTGAGTGGGTGATGTGGGTGGTGTGGGTGGTGTGGGTTATTGAGTTTTGGGCTTTCACCATTTCGTAGTGAAGAGGCGCGGCGAGACGACGAGCGAGAACCACCCCCAGCGCAGGTTGCTGCTGTCGGCGGCGCGCTTCAGCTTCTCCATGCTTTCCGTCCCGGTCATCACCGAGAATCCGGCCGACAGGCGCACGTCCTTCATCACCTGATAGGAAGCCTCCAGGTCGATGTCGTGGCCCAGTGTCTTGTCGCAGTCCTTCAGCGTCGTAGCCATGGCCATGTAGTGATAGCTGGCCCTCAGCTGCAGGGGCTTCACGGGGCTGTAGCCGATGCCGGCGTAGAGGTTTTGCAGGCCAGGGGTGAAGCCGTTGATGTAGGTCTTCACGTAGAAGAAGTCCATCATGCCGTAGAACTTGTGGTGGGAGCCATAGAGGGGGTTGAATCCGCGCACCACGTCGTGCTTCACCAGTCCGAAGCCTCCTTTTGGCGGCACTGCGAAGTACTCGTCGCCGCTCAGGTAGTCGTAGCCTCCGAACAGCTGCCACTGCGCCTTGCCCCTCGACCAGTGGTAGGCGGCCTTCGCGCTGGCCATCCAGGCTTTAATCTTGAGATTGTTCTCGTCATGGCCCATCTGCCGGTAGTACGAGCTTTCCAGGGTCAGTCCGCCAGGCTTGTAGGAGACATAGCCGCCCAGCAGCTGCTGGTAGCGGTTCTCGGGTTCATTGTCGCCCTTGCCGCCCTGCTCGCCGCCCTGCACGCCGATGTTCATGAAGAGCAGTGAGGCACCGAGCGGCACTCGCGGCACGTCATAGTGATACCAGGCCGTGAGCATGGTCTTGTAGGGCTGTGCCCCGTCCTTGTAGTACGTGCCGCCCTGTGTATTCTCGGCGTTCTGGTTGAAGGCCAGTATGGCGTGTGCCTTGTGTCCGTGACCTTCATAGCCCAGGCGTATGACGTCGTGGGAGAGTGCGGCCATAGCCCAGTCGTTGGGGCCGATGATGCGCTCGTCGTCATACGACAGCGCCTGGCGTCCCAGCTGAGCGAACAGTCCGTTGTCGGCCGAGAGCTTCACCCACGCCTCGTAGAGGTTGAAGCCGCCCTGCCCCTTCTGTCCCCAGATGCCTTTGTGCTGGGGTGCCACCCTGGCCTCGAGGTGCGGGCGTTTGTAGTCGATGGCGATGCGCGAGCGCTGCATGATGAAGTAGGCACTGTTCAGGTCGTCGTTGTTGCTCTCGGTCAGGTCGAAGCCGCCGACGCGGGCCTCGCCGTGGCCCAGCATGTTCAGCGACACGTCGAGCTGGTTGACGCCTTCCTGGGCCGAGGCCGCCACGGCAAAGAAGATGAGGGACAGCGCCCCCACTTTAGCTTTTGTCATTGGGAGTTAGGAGTTAGGAGTTTGAAAGCCCCGGGCCAGCCCCCACCCGCTCGGCCCCATGGGACGCTTGCGTAGAGAAACGGAGCAAGAACCTCCCCCCGAGGGGGAGGCTTAAGCCGCGAAAGCTCCCCTCCCTTCGGGGGAGGGGATGGGGGTGGGGCCGGGGGTGGGGTTACCCACAAAACTCAAAGAGGTTGATGAATCCGGTCAGCTTGAAGACCTCCTTGATGTCGTCGTTCAGGTTCTTGATGATGACCTTGCTGCCGCCGGCCTTTGCTCCCTTCAGCACGCTGATGAGGATGCGCAGCCCGCTGGAGGCGATGTACTCCAGCTCTGTACAGTCGATGACGACGTCGGTTCCGTTACTGTGGTAGAGGGGCTGCAGTGTCTGTTCCACTTCTGCGGCGGCTGCCGTGTCGAGCTCGCCCTCCAGGGTGACGAGGAATTTGTCCTCCAGTTGTTCAAGTTTTGTTGTCATTGTTGGTTATAATTTAATTGATTATAGCGGCCGCTAACTCCTTTTTCATCGTGAGCACGTTCTGCTTGCCTATGCGCTCATAGTTGATGGTGTCCATGAGCTTCCTCACGAGCAGTATTCCCAGCCCTCCCACGGGCCGCTCTTCGGCCGAGAGCGTGGTGTCGGCCTTCGATGCCTCTGTCGGGTCGAAGGAGATGCCGTTGTCGGTGATGATGAACTTCAGCTGCCGTCCGTCCGAGGTCACGCGGATGTTGACCGTGCCGTGGCTGCCGGCGGGGTAGGCATACTCCATGACGTTCACCACGGCCTCCTCCAGCGCCAGGCGCAGCTTCCCGGCCAGGGGCTTGTCGATGCCCAGGCGCGCCGTCACGTCCTTGATGAAGGTGCTCAGCGTGGCCACCTCCTTCACGTCGTTGCTCAGGGTGAGCGTCTCGTCGAGGATGTTGTGTACCTCCTGCGGCGTATAGCTCACGGCCAGCAGCGTCATGTCGTCGCTCTGCTCGGCGTCGCCCACGAACGCTCTCCACCGCGCTATGACGCTCTCCACCAGCTCCTTGGCATCGGTCGTCTCGCCGGATGCGGCCAGCTCGGCCACGTGTTCCCTGCCCAGCAGCTGCTTCTCGGCGTTCTTGGCCTCGGTCAGTCCGTCGGTGTAGAAGAGCAGCGTGTCGCCCCGATTCATGTCGAGTTCCTGCGCCTCGTAGCCGAAGTCGGCGAAGATGCCCACGGGCAGGTTCGCCTTCACCTCCAGCAGGCGAGACTTGGAGCGGGTGAGCAGGATGGGCACCTCGTGGCCGGCGTTGCAGTAGCGCAGATGGCCCGAAGGCAGGTCGAGCACGCCGACGAAGAGGGTGATGAAGATGTTCGATGTATTGTTGCGGCAGGCGGCCTGGTTCAGCTCGCCCATGATGCGGGCGGGGTTGCTCTCGCGGGCGGCCACGTTGCGGAAGAGTGTCTGCGTGATGGCCATGATGAGTGCCGCGGGGATGCCCTTTCCCGTGACGTCGCCTATGCAGAAGAAGAGTTTGTCGTCGCGGATGAAGGCATTGTAGAGGTCGCCGCCCACCTGCTTGGCGGGGATGAGCCGGCCCACCACCTTCACGCTGTCAGACCCCAACTCCTCGTTGGCATCGGGCAGCAGCGCCTGCTGTATGTTGCTCGCCACCTGCAGCTCCTTGTTGATGTACTCCTGCTCCTGGGTCTGCTTACGCAGCTTCTCGTCCTTGCGGCGGAAGGCAAAGACCACGCCGAGCAGCACGGCGAAGGCCAGCAGCATGAGCAACAGCAGCTGCAGCCGGAGACGTATGAGCGGCTCGAAGACCTCGTCGTCGTAGCACACCACGGCCAGCTGCCAGTGGGGCTGCCCCTTCATGTTGGCAAAGAAGACGCGCGCACTGCGGCCGTTGGCCTTGAAGGTGATGAAGTCGCAGCGCCCTGTGGCACTGAGCGTGCGCTCCACGGTGCTGTCGTTAATAAGGTCCACGACGTGATTCGCTTCCAGCGCGTCGGTGTGCTCTTCGTCGGGCTTCACGATGGACTTGCCGTCTTCAGTGAGCAGCATCACGTACGACGAGGGGAAGAGATGGCGCGCATTGATGGTGTCGCTCAGCCACGCTATCGACACGTCGGCCCCCGCCACACCGGCCACCTGGCCCTTGCGGTCTTTGAACGGCAGGAAGTAAGACGTGACCATGACCTTGGCACCGTCAACGTCCATATAGGGGTCTTCCCAGAAGCCCCCGGCGCCGGCCTCAACCTTCGCCTTGAAAGCCTCGTCGCCAAACCAGTCGTGAGCGGCACCGCCAATGTCGAGCGTCTCCACGACGCCGTCGGCATCGCGCCGGGCGTAGGGCTCATACCACGCTCCCTTCTGAGGGTAGAAATGGGGACGGAAGAAGACGCTCACACCCCGCAGGTGGGGCTCCAGACTGGCCATGCGCGTCACCGTGATGAGGGCCGAGTCGGGCTGGTCCAAGTGGGCCTGGAACTTCCAGCTGAAGTCTCGCAGCAGCGCCTCGGTGGAGTTCAGCGTGCTCTTGATGAGGAAGGCCTTCATGCGCAACTCGCCCTCGGCACGCTTCTCCAGCTGCTCCTCCATCAGGTCGTGGGTCAGGTAATACTGGGCAGCCGATAGGAGCTCAAGGAGCAGCGCCGCCGAAACAACAATCAGCAGACTCCTCCTGCGCAACAACAAGCGCTTGATCTTCTCCATCATAGTTCGCCACATAATTAACAAACCTCAGACCCTTGGCCTGAGACCCTAAACTTAAGCGCAAAAATAATACAATTCACCCATAGTCCGATAAAACCACATCTTTTATTATATCATTTTAACACTAACCCAAAGCTGACAACGGGTTAAAACCGACAAGGGGTGCGGCACATAAAAGCCGTTGGTATTTTTACAAACCACGTCGACGTTTGTATAAACGCTGTCGGCGTTTGTACAAACGCTGTCGGTGTTTATAGAAACGCTGACAGTGTTTGAAGATTGTCCCGGCTCTCCCCCCATACAATGTACGGGCAAAAGCAGCTTTTCAACGGCGCAAGCCGAGCATATTAAATAAGATATGTTCTATAAATTGGCAAAGGAAACTACAAAGCCCGCTAATGTTAGAGCAATAACAGGCGGTGCAGGGGATAAAAAAACAACAATCCGCAAGACGCTGCTTGACAGTTTCTTGCGGATTTCCCGTTGTGATTCCGTCGGGATTCGAACCCGAGACCCACAGCTTAGAAGGCTGTTGCTC
>CAMPCG010000144.1 GCA_946644025.1 uncultured Prevotellaceae bacterium
AGGGAGGCAGCCGGTCGAGCCACTCCTCCTTGCCGTAGAGCACGCCGATGCCCGTCGGGCCGTACATCTTGTGGCCGCTGAAGGCGAGGAAGTCGCAGTCCAGCTGCTGCACGTCGAGGGGGATATGGGGTGCGCTCTGTGCTGCGTCGACGAGTACCGGCACTCCGTGTTCGTGGGCCCGCCGGATGATTTCCCTTACGGGGTTGACGGTGCCGAGCACGTTGCTCACGTGTGTGAGGCTGAGGAGCCGTGTGTGCTCGTTGAAGTAGCGGTCGAGCTCGTCGCCCTCGGGCAGAAGTCCGTCGTCGCTGATGGGCAGGTGGCGCACGGCTATCCTGCCGCCGCTTCGCTGCGCCTCGAGCTGCCAGGGCACGATGTTGGAGTGGTGCTCCATGTCGGTGACGAGGATTTCAAGGGGTGAGGGGTGAGGGGTGAGGGGTGAGAGATTACCACTCTCCTGCAGAATCCACTGGCAGAAGGAGGAGGCGACGAGGTTGATGGCCTCGGTCGTTCCCCTGGTGAAGACGATTTCCTCTGTCGTCCGGGCGTTGATGAATCGCCTGACGCTCTCTCGGGCCGCCTCGTGCAGGTCGGTGGCCTGCTGCGAGAGGTAGTGTACGCCCCGGTGTACGTTGGCGTTCACGTTGAGGTATTCCTCGCGCATGGCGTCGAGCACCTGGAGTGGCTTCTGCGTCGTGGCGGCGTTGTCGAGGTACACCAGCGGCCTCCCATACACCTGGCGTGAGAGTATGGGGAAGTCGGCGCGTATCTTTTCTATGTCGTACATGGGGCTACTTGTCTTTCCTTCCGAAGATTGAGAAGTGTACGTATCGCTTGGGGTGCTGTCGCAGGTCGATGAGCAGCGAGTCGGCGCTGTTCATCGTGGCGTTGAGGTTGCGGTATAGTCCTGTGTCGTGCAAGAGCAGTCCGAGCGTTCCCTCCCGGCTGTTCATGGCGGCAGTGGTCTGCTCGAGGTTGGCCATGGTGTTGTCCACCCGCTGCATGGTCTGGGGCAGGTTGATGTCGTTGAACTGCCGTGTCAGCCCGTTGGTGTTTTCAAGCATGGTGTCTACCTTCACCAGCATCTGAGGCACCTGATGGTTGAGCTGTGCTGCGAGCTGGTTGAGCTGCTGGGTGGTGGTGGTGAGGTTGCCGGTGATGTTCTCCACGTTTCCGAGCGACTTGCGTATGGCGGGGTCCTGCAGCAGTGCGTTGACCGATGCGAGTATGGAGTCGAGCTTTGGCAGCATCTTCTCTATCTGCGGCACCATGTTGCCGGCCTTTTCCATGAGACCCTGCTGTGCTCCTCCCTGTATGGTGTCTCCGCTGCTGAGCAGTCCGAGGGCGGCTTCGCCGAATCGCAGCTCCAGCTTGACGTTGCCCAACAGGTCGCTGGTTATTTCGGCGCGTGTGCCCTGTGGCAGCTTCATCTTCTTGTCCAGGCCGATGGTTGCCACGACGTTGTCGGGGTGTGCGTAGTCGTAGGCGATGTTCTCTACCACTCCCACCCGGTAGCCGTTGGCGTAGACGGGGCTGGAGACCGATAGTCCGCTGACGTCGGTGAAGTGTGCATAGAAGTTATTGTCTGAGGAGAACATGGTGAGGCCCTTGAGGAACTGCATCCCGAAGTAGAGGATGACGATGGCTACCAGGGCCACCAGGGCTATTTTCACTTCTTTGGCGATGGGTTTCATTTTAAGCGAGAAATGAGAAATGAGAAATATGATTAGTTATAAACCAGTGGGGGTATCGGACTGATTATTTTGACCTTTGTGCTTCCGCGATGGCTTCGTCGAGGTCCATTCTCTTTCCGTCGCGGAAGGCGGCTATGAAGGCCTGCGGGAACTTCTTGGCCACTTCGCGTCTGAGCCGGCGTATCTCGTTGTAGTTGGGCGTTTCGCCGACGGTGTATTTCCACAGTGCGCCGTCCTTGTAGCAGTCAGCGTCGGCGATGCCCTTGAGGCGCGAGTCGGTGGCCTTCAGCTTGCGGTCGCTGGTGAGGAACTGCACCTTGAAGATGGGGGCAGCAGACCCTCCCGAGGGGAGGGAGGCCTGGTCAGACTTAGAGGCGGCAGAACTATCCGAACTCCCCTCCCCTTGGGAGGGGTTGGGGGTGGGTTTTTCCCCTTGGGAGGGGTCGGGGGTGGGTTTTTCCCTTTGGGAGGGGTCGGGGGAGGGTCTGCCTTTCTCATTCTTATACTCCACGAAGGCTTGGTAGATGCCTCTTCCCAGGTCGTCCACGCTGCCCTTGTTGTTGAGGTAGGCCTCTTCCGACGGCGTGGTGATGTAACCCAGCTCTATGAGGCAGGCGGGCATGGACGTCTCGCGCAGCACGAGGAAGGCGTCCTGCTTCACGCCCTTGTCGGGACGTCGGGCAGTGCGGCAGACGTTCTTCTGTATCTTCTTGGCCAGGTTGACGCTTTCGAGCATGTTGGCGTCGTTAATCATCTCGAAGATGATGTAGCTCTCGGGCGAGCGGGGGTCGAATCCGGCGTAGTGCTGCTGGAAGTTGTCCTCTATGAGCACGACGTCGTTCTCGCGCATGGCGGCCGAGAGCTTCTCGTCGCTGCGGCGCATTCCCATGGTGTAGGTCTCGAGTCCCGTGAGAGGCCTCTTGCCTGCAATGGCGTTGGTGTGTATGCTGATGAACACGTCGGCCTTGTTGCGGTTGGCTATGGCAGCCCGTTCGTGCAGGGGTATGAAGACGTCGGTCTTGCGGGTGTATATCACCTTCACGTCGGGGCAGTTCTGCTCCACGTATCGTCCGAAGGCCAGCGCCACGTTGAGGTTGATGTTCTTCTCCTTTGAGTATTTTCCCAGTGCTCCCGCGTCCTTGCCGCCATGCCCGGCGTCGATGACGAGGGTGTACTTATGCCGCTCGGCAGCCATCATGCTGGTGGGTGCCATCTGGCAGGTGACAAGTGCCGCCAGCACTATCGTCAAGCTTCTCCATAAGCCCTTCAATCTAATATTCGCTATTCTATACATCTTTTCTCGCTCATCACTTATCACTTATCATTTATCACTTATCACTTCCACCTCCACGCCTGCGCCCTTGCAGCTGGCGCCCATGGGCGGGTTCTCCTTGACGAGGGTCACCTTGACGGCCTCCACGCCCTGAAACTCGCCGATTACGGCCCGCGCTATGCGCCCGGCCACGTGCTCCAGCAGCTGTGAGGGCTGGCCCATCTCGCGCTTCACCACCTGCAGCAGGTCGGCATAGCTCAGGGTGTCGGCTACGCAGTCGGTCTCCATAGCCCTCTCAATATTATAATGTACGCGAAGACTCACCGTGAACCATGCCCCCACCCGCCGCTCCTGCTCCGCCACGCCGTGGAAGGCATAGAGGCGCACACCGTCGAGGAATATGGTGCTACTACTGGTCGTCATCGCCATACGTGGTTTCCAATTCGTCCTGATGCTCTTCTTCCCATATATCCAAGAAATCGTTTGGCTCCATCACAGGAATACGGGATTTTGAGAAATCACCTACATTACGCGTCACTATGACATCGGATGAGAAAGCTAAAGCAGAATTATACTGCATCCCGTCTTCGAAATCTTCGAAATGAGAAAGTGTAGACTTCTTTATGGTTTCTTCATCTATGGTTGTTATCTGGCAAATTTCAATAAACCTCTTAAATTCACTGACTATCCTCGAACTTGGCCATTTTTGACGTTGTGAGAGGATGAAGTCAGCCGTAGCAAAGCTTAGCGCAGACACCTGCAACCTTATTCTGTCTTGAATACCAAGACTTACGATTAAGGCTGCCGGTTCATAGAATTCTCCTCTATGAGCAAGGAAATCTATGAAAATATTTGTGTCAAGAAAAACATTCTTCATCTATATTTCTCACATAAATAGTCTGCGTATGCTTTCTTCTCGTCAAAGTCCTTTGGAATACTTGCTCCTTTGAACATTTCTTTCACACGTGGGTCTATTTGCAATTTTCGAGTTTTCCTAACCGGAGTTTCTACGCTGACTGCCGCTGTCTCCGACCTTACTTCCTCATACAGATGATCGGCCAGCCACTGTTTGTTGCTGGCGGAAAGAGCCATTGAGTGAATGAGGCTGAGCAGGTTGTCCATTAGAATTGTCGTATTCATCATTGTATTCCTCCTTTATGTTATACATCCACACAGTCCGTAGCCTACTGCTCCTCGTCTGCGTCGGCACTTCCGGGTATGTATTTCTTCAGTGCCCGCTCCACGCCGTTCTTCCACGTGTTGATACTCTCGTGGCTGAGCTGCAGCGAGGCGACGAGCTTGATGACGTTCTCTATGGGCATACGGTAGCGCAGCACGCCCGAGATGAGCTTGGCATAGTTCCAGTACTCGGGGTTGAACTTCTCCGAGAGTCCCTCTACGGTGATTTTATATCCGCGCGTGTTGGTGAACTGGAAGTCGTATCGCTTTGTGCCGTCGGGGCCTGTCTGCTTGATGATTTTCCCCTTCGTGACCGACTTGGGCAGCACGATGCCCTCGTCGTCGTCCTGCAGCCCGGTGAATATCTCGTAGGGGTAGCCGTCGAGCAGCCCCACGAGTGCCACCCACTTCTCCTTGTTGTTCTGGAAGCGCACCACGTCGCACTCCAGCTCCTGGGGCCTCACCTCGGTCACCCGCGGGCCTGTGCTCACGCTGACGCCGTGGGTGCGGGCCAGCTCCTTCAGGTGGGCCGATAGCCGCGCTATCTGACCCCTGGTGGCAGCGTCGCTCTCGCCCTGCTCCATGGCCAGCAGCTCGTCGATGAGCTGCTCCTCGCCGCCGCAGGCCACGACGATGGTCTTCAGCGTGCTGTCGGTATTACTGCTGTTTAAGTCCATAGCGTTATGCGAAATACGAAACGAGAAATGATAATATAATTCGCGGCAAAATTAGCTAAAAAAGGTCAAACAGCCAAGTCTTTTACCAATTTTCTTCCCAAATCGGACGTTTTATTTGGCCATTTGGAAAAAACAGCATACCTTTGCACCCTAAAACCCCTAATAATTCAAAAGTTATCAATGAAACGACTTGCTATCACTATCTCTCTCTTCCTGACCACTTTGGTCCTCTCTGCCATCCCCGCCAAGCGCGGCCAGTGGCAGACACTCACCCTTGCCGACGGCACGGAGGTGCGCGCCCAGCTCGTAGGCGACGAGCACCTGCACTTCTGGCAGTCTGAAGACGGGCAGCGCTTCACCATCCAGCCCGACGGAAAGGCCGTGAAGGCCGACATGGAGCAGATGCGCGCCAAAGCCATGAGCCGACGCGCCGGAAAGACGCTCGCCAACAGGCTGCGCTCGCCCCGACGAGTGAACATCGGCGACAGAACCCACTACACAGGCCAGAAGAAGGGCATCGTCATACTCATGCAGTTCACCAAAACCAAGTTCAAGGCCGCCAACAACCAGGAGAAGTACAACGACATGCTCAACAAGGAGAACTACCAGGAGGGCTCGTTCAAAGGCTCCGTGGCCGACTACTTCAAGGCCCAGAGCAACGGACAGTTCGAGCTGAACTTCGACGTCGTGGGACCCTACACCGCCAATAACGACTACTCCTACTACGGAGAAAACGACGAGAACGGCAACGACATGCGCCCCGAACTGCTCATCGTGGAGGCCGTGAAGGCCGCCGACAAAGACGTGGACTTCAACGACTACGACTGGGACGGCGACGGCGCAGTAGACCAGGTATTCGTGGTCTATGCCGGAAGGGGCGAGGCATCGAGCTATGACGACAAAACCATCTGGCCCCACATGTGGTGGCTCAGCAAGACCAACTCGCAACTCACACTCGACGGCGTGCTCATCGACACCTACGCCTGCTCCAACGAGCTCACCAGCGCGGGCACACTCGACGGCATAGGCTGCTTCTGCCACGAGTTCAGCCACTGCCTGGGTTACCCCGACCTCTACGACGTCTCCTACCAGGGATGGTTCGGCATGAGCCAGTTCGACCTCATGGACCAGGGCAGCTACAACGACAACTCCTTCCGACCCGCAGGCTACTCAGCCTACGAGAAGTGGATGGCCGGATGGCTGGAACCTACCGTGCTGGCAACAGAAAACGACACCATCACAGCCCTCGCACCAATCAGCGAGAACGGCCCGGCATACATCATGTACAACGACGCCTACCCCGACGAGTTCTACATGATAGAAAACCGGCAGAAAACAAAATGGGACACCGCCCTGCCAGGCAAGGGACTCATGATTACCCACGTGGACTTCGACAAGGATATATGGGAGCAGAACACGCCCAACTCGAAGGTGACGAAAGCCGACGTGCGCGACTCAGGCGGAGAGCTCACCAAGACCAACGACCACCAGCGCTGCACCCTCATACATGCCGACAACCAAGACGACCACGAATACTGGAACAGCTACGCTTACACCTACACCTGGACCACACTCACCACAGACCTCTACCCCTACTCCAAAAACGACAGCCTCACCGCCACGTCGAGCCCCGCCGCCACACTCTACAACAAGAACAGCCTGGGACAGAAATACATGCAGGGCGCCATCATCAATATTAAGCAGAACACCAACAAGACCATAAACTTCATCTACCGCGCCAAGAAGGACGAGCAGCCCGCCGACACCACCCACACCACGCCCGTAGACCCGCTGAAACCCGTCGTGGCACACGGCGACACGCTCTTCTATGAGTCGTTCAACAAGTGCGACGGCACCGGGGCCAACGATGGCAAGTGGGGCACCACCATAGCCGGCTCGTCGTCGAAGTTCGCCACCGACAACGACGGCTGGGACTACATCGCCGCCTACGCTGGCTACCAGTGCGCCCGCTTCGGCAACGCCACCAAGCTGGGCGAGGCTACCACGCCGCCATTCACCATCGACGGAGAGGCCACCCTCACCTTCCGCGCCACCACATGGAACACCGACGGCAACCAGCTGGCACTCACCATCACACAGGTAGGCAACACCGACACCGATACCGAGGCCACCATTCCCGACGCGTCAGCGTCGGGTCTCCCCGCATCCACCGTCACCATCGAGCCGAAACAGCTCACCATGGACTCCTTCGCCTGGAAAGACTTCACCGTCACACTCAGCGGCAAGGGCATCGTCAAGCTCACCTTCACCCCCGAGAAGCGCTTCCTGCTCGACGAGGTCCTCGTCGTCAAGCCCAGCGACAATGATTCCACCACCGTCCTGCGCGGCGACGTCAACCTCGACGGCATCGTCGACGTGGCCGACATAGCCGCCATCATCGACGCCATGGCCGCCGCCCCC
>CAMPCG010000145.1 GCA_946644025.1 uncultured Prevotellaceae bacterium
GCGGAGGAGATCATCGGCGGCTACCGCTACCTCGAGGGTACGAAGTGGCAGTTCGGCAGCGACGGACAGCCACAACTGGCCACCAGCCACATGTTCCACTTCTCAGAGCGATTCCTCAAGGAGTACGCTCCATACACCATCGAGCTGGGCCGCTCCTTCGTCAGCGTTCCTTACCAGTCGTCGCGCATGGGCGCCAAGAGTCTCTTTGCGCTCGACAACCTGTGGGACGGCCTGGGGGCCCTGACAGTCATCATGCCCAACGTGCGCTACTTCTTCGGCAAGATGACCATGTATCCCAGCTATGTGCGCAAGGGACGCGACATGATTCTCTACTTCCTCAAGAAATACTTCGACGACAAGGACAACCTCGTCATACCGATGAAACCGCTGAAAATTGAGGCTAACGAGGCTGAACTCGCGGCCCTCTTCTCTGAACACAACTTCAAGGGCGACTACCGCATACTGAACCGAGAGGTGAGGGCCTTGGGCTACAACATCCCGCCGCTGGTGAACGCCTACATGAGCCTCTCGCCTACCATGCGCCTCTTCGGCACGGCTATCAACTACGGTTTCGGCGACGTCGAAGAGACGGGCATACTCATTGCCGTCGACGAGATCCTCGAGGACAAGCGAAAGCGCCACATCGACTCGTTTGTGCGCGAAAACCCTGAGGCTCTGAAGATTACAAGCGGTGCCGCCAAGGTGATATATTCTAAGAACTATTAATTTCATTTGCTTTCCATTCCTCCCACATAAATTCGCGGCCCGTCGGTTTCCCCGGCGGGCCGTTTCTTCTTCCCCGACGGGTTGCTTCTCCTTTCCCGACGGGTTGCTTCTCCTTTCCCGACGAGTCGTATCTTTCATTCCTGTGTCCCGATATCACCAGTCATGACACGGCCAGTACGCCATGCAAACAGCCTTCTTTTTATTCTCTGAGAAAAAAGTTGAAAAACTAACTACACTTCTACACTTTTGCATATAAGCTGCTGTATTACAGGCGTTTATGGAGTGTAGTTTAACTACACTCGAACTTCACTAACTACACTTTTCGGCCAAAAATGTCAGTTTACATGACATTTTTGGCCGTTTTCGTCGCTTGTCGCACCACTTGAATGCACGCACGAAAAAACTGTTTCGACAAAGTTCATCAAGCGAAAACAAACTGTTTATCCCAGTGTAAACAACATGTTTACGCCTTGTAAACAACTTGTTTCTGCCTTTGAAATGCCAAAGAAACAGCCTGTAAACCAATGGTTTAACTCTAAAAAGCCCTCAAAAATCGCCCATTCCATGCCGATTAGTGTAGTTTCATGTAGTTTAGTGTAGTTAAACTACACTCCGTAAACCGCTGATAGACATTAGATTAAGTGCTGTAGTGTAGAAGTGTAGTTAGTTTTCGAAAATTTTTCTCTGAGAATTGTTTTCAACGATATGCGCGTAATGACATTAATTTGAATTATTACGACAATAATTCAGAAATCGTGTCTTACACATAGAAAGGCCGAAACTGGCATATCCCCGAAAAAGTACCCGTTCGGGCGGATTTGCAAATCCGCCCGAACGGAGAAATAATGATAGAATCAAAAACCTATCCCCATGCTCCACGTCATTCCATGAACAACAGGAACTCGTGCTTTGCACTCAGATCACTGGAGATGTCAGCGGCAGAGCAGTTTACGGACCTTACCGCCCTGACGAACGATGTTCAGGCCGTGGCGGGGCGTCGTCAGGCGTCGGCCCTGCAGGTCGTAGAGGGAGAAAGGTGCAGCAGTGGCGGATTGCAAATCGCTACCGTCAGGGTGAAGGGTGAGGAGCTGAATGCCTTCGGTACTGGCGGGCTTCCTCACCACCACCTCGTCGAGGAAGAAGCGGCGGCCCGGGGTGAAGGTAATCTGCGTGGGGCCTTCGCCCGTGATGATGGTGGTGAAGGTGGTCCACTGGCCTTCGGTCATCTCAAAGTCGGTCTGCTCCAGCTTGCCGTTAGAGAGCGAGAGAAGCAGACTGCCGTCGTCGCGGCTCCAGGGAGCAGCCTTGAAGCAGAGCTCCAGGGAGTCGCCCGTGAGCATGATGGCCGGCGAGGTGACGATGCCGTCGTTTGCCGCGTTGCCGAACTTGGCGCAGCGCGCGCCGCCGCCCATCACCATCGAGTCCCATCCGCCATTGTCAGGCACGAAGTCGGCCGAAGCCACTGAGCTGGAACCCTTGAACACGCCGTCGTTGCCACCGGTGCCGATGCAGCGGTCGAATGACTCGTAGAAGATGGCTCCCGTTAGGTCAGGCTTGCCGGCCTGTGTGGTGTCGACATAGACATACTTCTCCGACCGGGCCTCGAAACGGAAGCTGATGGTGCCGTCGTCGTGCTGCCTGATGGCCTGTATGCCACGGTTCAGGAATAGTCCGCCGTCGACGTTGCCGTTGAAGACGGTGGCGGCGGGCAGCGAGTTGCTGGTCAGCGAGTCGTTGCCGTTGGTGGCGCAGGGATAGGGGTCGCCGGTGATGGTGGTCTGTGTATAGGCACCGGCTCGGCTGTTCCAGTAGCGCTTGTCGTTCTCGTTGTCGGCCGGCACGATGGTCAGTCGCTGGTGGGTGTTCCACACGTTCTCCATACCGGGCGTCTTGCGGTAGTCGCACACCGAGTTGACCACGTTCTCGCGCCACACCCGTTCGTCGTAGTCCACGTGCAGCACCAGCATGCCCGTGGCGGGCAGGGCGGCGTCCCAGCCCGTCAGCTGGCGGTTCTCCAGGAGATAGTACTCGTCGGGGTGCGCCTCATTATATATAATGTAAGCGTTGCCGCCGTCGGTGAGAGCCTTCATGCCGGTCACCTCGCAGTCGTCGCGCAATTCGATGGGGTCGAGCCATCCGCAGACCATGCGCTCGTAGCTGGTGTAGGCTGCGGGCACGAAGGCGCTGCCGTTGTAGACGCCGTTGGCCATGAGGTCCCACAGTCCCATGCCGTAGTAGCCGTTGTAGTCCACGTCGTAGAGATCGGGCAGTCCCATGCAGTGCGAGAACTCGTGGCAGAAGGTGCCGATGCCGCTGGGGCCGTCGCTGCTGGTCAGCTCGTTCGAGCAGGCGTAGGTGTCAATTTTGCATCCGCCGATGAACGTGTCGTAGCCATAGAGGGGCTTGCCGTAGTCATCGGTGACCTGGTGCAGCTCGTACTCGTGCGGCCAGATGGTGTTGGCATCGTAGCTGTCGCTCTGTCCCTGTCCAGCATAGAGCACGAAGACCTGCTCGCAGAAGCCATCGCCGTTCCAGTCGTACTGAGCGAAGTTGACACCCTGGCCGGCCACCTGTTGGCAGGCTTCGACCACCATCTCCCAGGGGTGGGCATCGACATCCTTGGTGCCCGGCTGACCATAGTAGGCGTAGTCGTGACTGACGGTGACAGGACCGACGACGTCGAAGTCGAGCTCGAACAAACCCTTGCTCTGGTCGAGGAAGTAGTCCTTCACACTGCCGCGATAGCCGTCGTCGCTGAACCCCCGCTCATTGGCCACACGCTCATAGTAAGCGCGGTCGTGGCCCTCAAGAAACTTCTTGTCCTGAAACTCGGCCAGGATGATGAGCCCCTTCTTCTTGCCCTCGAAGCGGTCCATGGGCTGCGTGCGGCGTGGTGCCTGGCGACGCCGGGGGGCAGCCAGGGTGCTGCCTGCTCTGGCGGCGGCTATCTGCGCGGCCGTCACTTCAACGAAGGTCGTCGGTGCGGACGTCACTTCCAAGGATGCCGTCGGCGCCTGCTCAACGAATCGGCGTCCGTCGGCACTCATCCAAAAGGCGCCGCGCTCGTCGCCGCAGAGCTGTACGCGCAGCTCTGTGCCGTCGGCAGTCGTAATGGTTCTCCACAGTCCGGGCTTTGCCGGCACGGCCGAAGCGGTAGCTGCCATGAGCGTGCCAAATGCCAGCGAAAGGATTCTCTTCTTGTTCATAGTAATTTTCAGAGTTTTGGTTTTCTGGGTGCAAAATTACTTCTTTTCCAGCAGAGTAGGGACGGCTGGAATGCTAAAAAAACAAAATTCTTCTGACTTTATAGCGTTGATTGGCAGAATATTGTGTACTTTTGCAGCCAACAATCTATACATTATAACCAAAATCATTAAGCTTATGAAGTTTTTTACTTTAGCCATGTCCTTGTTCGTTGCAAGTGCAGCGAACGCACAAACGTTTAAGGTGTCGGCTCCGACCACCGGTGCCCAGTCCAATCAACAAGAAGTCTTCACCACTCCGGCAGAGCTCATCGCCCCGGCCCAGGCTCCACGCCGTGCCGCCAAGCATCCCATTGACGAGCAGCCCGACGGCGAGCTGAAGATCTACGAAATGGCCACCGAGTACTACTCGCAGAACATGGACGAGTGGGTGCACCGCTACGGCCAGAAGACCCTGGTGGTGTTCGACGGCGACGACGTCTACATCCAGAACATCATCAACACCAACACCTACGGTACGTGGATCGTCGGCGAGATCTCGGCCGACCGCAAGCACGTGGTGTTCGAGAACTACCAGCCCTACGTGGAGCAGGGCGACTACACGTACTACGTCTGTCTGGCTGCTGCCGACAGCAACGGCGACGTCTTCCCCGACACCGAGGCCGACGAGTTCGAGATGGACTACGACGAGGCTACGGGCACGCTGAGCAGCACGACGCTGAACCTGTCGCTGGTGAACACCGACGGCGGCGTGTTCACCTTCAACGAGGGCTACGAGCTGCGCGCCTTCACCTCCGAGCTGGTGCAGCTGCCGGCCAGCATCAGCGAGGACGACATCATGCCCTACTCGCTGCGCCAGGAGTCGGCCGATCCCTACTACTTCCCCAAGATGGTGTATGTAGCCCAGGACGGCGACGACTTCTACTTCAAGGGCTTCTCGACGAAAACCCCCGACGCCTGGCTGAAGGGCACGTTGAACGAGCAGAAGGACTCGGTCATCATCCCCAACGGACAGTACGTGGGTGTCTACGACGACCTCTACTTCCTCTATTGCAAGGGTGCCAGCTACAGTGGCCTCGACAGCGAAGGCTGGCCCGTCTATAAGAACAAGGACCACGCTGCCCTGAAGTACAACCAGGACGACAAGACGTTCTACGGTCCCGACGGCATTCTCTTCGTGCTCGGCCAGCAGCTGCGCGGCGGCTACAGCCAGTCCATCCCCTCGCAGGACCTGAAGCCCTTCTACGGCCAGCCCGCCAAGCCCAAGACCCCCGAGGTGCGTGTGTTCGACATCGACACGCAGTACAACCAGGTGCAGTCGAGCATCATGTATGTGGTGCCCGTTGAGGACGTCGACGGCAACTACATCAACCCCGACTCGCTGTTCTACCGCTTCTATCTCGACGGCGAGCAGCTGCACTTCGACAACCAGCCCGGCGGCTACTACCAGCACTTCGTCGACGAGTGGGAGGTGAACTGCCAGTTCTCCGACCGCGGCAAGGTGAACAACCGCACCGACAACAACAACGGCGCCTGGACCTACCACGTGATGAGCATCGACAAGAATCTGCGCCCGAAGACCATCAGTCTGCAGAGCATCTACTACATGGGCGGCGTGGTGACTTACTCTGACATTTGCCACTTCGACACCACCACACAGACACGCACCGTAGAGGAAGTGACCGGCATTGCCACTGTCAACAGCGACCAGGCCGTCAGCGAGCAGTACTTCGACCTCAGCGGCCGTGCCGTCAGTGCACCCCAGCACGGACTCTTCATCAAGAGCCTGCGCATGGCCGACGGTACACAGAAGAACGTTAAGGTGCTGAAGTAGAATGAAACCGACGCTCTTAGCTTTTTTTACTACCCTTTTCACTACAGCTGTCTTCGCCCAGGGCGGAGGCAGTCTGTGGTGGGGCTACTACCACGGCGTGGACCTGCCCGACAATAACTTAGGCGTCAGCAAGGCGTGCGTCTACGAGGCGGCCATCCACGTCGACGGCAGTGCCGAGACCCTGCACGGTGCCACCATCGGGGCCGTGCGGCTGCCGCTGAACGATGCCACCCACATTGACAGTCTGACGCTGTGGCTCACCACTGACCTGGAACAGGACGAGCGGCTGGCCACCGTCATTGTGGCCGAGCCACAGAGCGGCTGGAACGAGGTCTGTCTGCCGCAGCCCGTCGACGTGCCCGCCGAGGGTCTCTACGTGGGCTATACATTCAAGGTCACTGAGCTCGACGGACTATCGGAGCGCCCCCTCGTCATGTGCGACGAGCTGAACGACGGCGGTCTGTGGCTGCGCGTCACGGCCCTGAAGCAGTACCGCGAGTGGTACACCACGCGGCGCTACGGCTCGCTGGCCATGCAGCTGCGGCTCATGGGCGGACAGCTTGCTGCCTGCTCGGCTACGGTCGACGCCATCCGCTCGAACAACGTGGTGCGGCTGACCGACGACCGCCTCGACGTGATGTTCTCCAACTACGGCACCGAGCCCATCCGCTCGCTGCAGTACACCTATGCCTTCGGCAACGAGAGCCTGTCGGGTAGCTACGAGCTCGACGAGCCGCTGACCAATGTCTATGGCGTGCAGGGCTATGCTGCAGTGCCCATCGTGGCCCCCGAGGCAACAGGGCGCATGCCCCTCGTCTTCACGCTGACAGGTGTCAACGGACAGACGAATGCCCGGCAGACGGCGGCCACCACCGACGTGCTCAGCCTGCAGCACAAGGCCCACCGCCGCACTGTCATGGAGGAGTACACCGGCACGTGGTGCTCGGCCTGCCCCCGCGGCTTTGCCGGCATTGCCCGCCTGAAGCAGCTCTATCCCGACGACTTCATCGCCATCTCGGTGCACGTGCTCAACGGCGACCCGATGGATGTCTATTACGACTACTACTACGTGATGAACACCACGATGTTCCCCTCGTGCCGTTTCGACCGGGGCGAGCTGACCGACCCCTACGACGGCGACCTGACCGACGGCCACTTCCATGCCGACCAGAACTTCCTGGCCGCCAACCGCATCCTGGCTCCTGCCGACCTCAGTGTCGAGGCACAGTGGACGAGCGACAGCGTGTGCAGCATCACGAGCACTACGAGCTTTGCTTACGAAGCGCCGCAGTGCGACTACAAGCTGGCCTACGTCCTGATAGAGGACTCGCTGCGCGGCCCCGAAGGCGACCATGCGTGGCACCAGATGAACAGTTTCTCGAACCCCGTAATGGACTACTACGTCGAGGACGACATGCAGCAGTATGTCAACGCTGAGGGCACCATGCTC
>CAMPCG010000146.1 GCA_946644025.1 uncultured Prevotellaceae bacterium
CGGGGAAGAGTCTGCCGGGGGAGGGTCTGCCGGGGGAGGGTCTGCCGGGGGAGGGTCTGCCGGGGGAGGGTCTCTTTGCATCACCCTCGCCACGCGCCGCGACACCGTGGACTACATCAACGAGCAGCGGCTGGCCGAGCTGCCGGGCAGTCCCGCCGTATTCCATGGCGTCATCAAGGGCGACTACCCTGAGACGGCCATGCCCACGCCCGTGGAACTGCGCGTGAAGCCTGGCGCACAGGTCATCTTCGTGAAGAACGACAAGGACAAGCGCTGGGTGAACGGCACGCTGGGCACCATCACCGACATCGACGAAGAGGGCGGAATCATTGGCGTGCAGACCGAGGACGGACGCGACTTCGACGTGGAGCGCGAGGTGTGGGAAAATGTGCGCTACACCTTCAACGAAAAGGAGCAGAAGATTGAAGAAGAGCTGCTCGGCACCTACACGCAGTTCCCCCTGCGCCTGGCCTGGGCCATCACCGTGCACAAAAGCCAGGGCCTGACATTCCAGCAGGTGCGCATCGACTTCACCGGCGGAGCCTTCGCCGGCGGACAGACCTACGTGGCACTCTCCCGCTGCACGTCGCTCGAGGGCATCACCCTCGTAGAGCCCATCCGCCAGCAGGACATCTTCGTCAGGGCCGAGGTGGTGCAGTTCGCCAGCCGCTACAACGACCAGCTGCTCATCAGCCAGGCCATGCAGGAGGGCAAGGCCGACCGCGAGTATCACGACGCCATCGTGGCCTTCGACCGGGGCGACTTCCAGGCTTTCCTCGACAATTTCCTGAAAGCCATACACAGCCGTTACGACATAGAGAAACCCGTGGCTCGCCGCTATATACGCCGCAAGCTGCAGGTCATCAACCGCCAGCGCGAGGAGATAGCCGCACTGCGCGCCGACATCGACAAGCAGAACCAAACGCTGAAGCGTCTGGCCGCCGAGTATGTGCTCATGGGCAGGGAGTGCGAGCGCGAGGGCATGACCGAGGCCGCCATTCGCAACTACGAGAAGGCGCTCGAACTGTACCCCGATGCCGCCGACGCCAAGCGAAGACTGAAAAAGCTCAGTAAAAAGGCCTGAACTCTTCCCCGCCAGTTTATACACACATTCATAGTGTGTATAGGTATGTACTATAAATTAAGGTAACAGCTCGCCGCCGGCGGCGGACCCCTTACCCTTAAAGCTCTTCCTATATACATCTTTTAACCTACATTATTCATACTTCAGTTTCATTCTTCCAGTGATCCCGCGCTGGGTAGGGAATCTCGCTTGTCTAATTCCGCACACCTGAATATCGGAATTAGACAAGCGAGATTCCCTACACCGGCGGTGTACTGGCGCTTGATGGAGGTAAGGATATGAATAATGTAGGTTAAATAGCCGAGGGCGGGGCGTGGTCTCAGGCTGGGGTGGGGGAGAAGTGTTACGATGATGGCATGGACTGATGTGTAAAAAGTGTGAAGATTATTGCACAGTAGAATTTTTCTTCGTACCTTTGCCGCCGTCTTTAAATTGATAATGCGTATGAAACAGTTACTTGTGATAGCAGCGCTGATGCTTCTGCCGCTGGCAGTCGCCGCGCAGGACAATACTTGGGAACAGGTGGAGACAACCGGAAAAGGCGTTGATCCCAATGCGAAATACCTGGCAGGAGCCGTGCCCGAGGTGGACGGACGGGTGGTCTTCTCCACCACCATCAAGGCCCCGGGGAAGAGTGCCCTGCAAATCTTCAAGCTGCTGAAGACCGACTTCGAGCGCATCACCACCGAGAGCAACCAGTTTGAGCAGAGCCGCATCACCATTGCCGACTCTGTGAAGATGCAGGTGGTGGGCAGCTACCAGGAGTGGCTCGTGTTCAAGAACAAGCCCCTCAACCTGGACCGCACACGACTCTTCTACACCCTCATAGCCAACTGCAGCGACGGTGAGGCTACCATACAGCTCACCCGCATACACTACCTCTACGACGAGGAGCGCCTGGCCCTTACCTACCGCGCCGAGGAGTGGATTACCGACAAGTGGGGCCTGAACAAGAAGCAGACGAAGCTGGCACGTGTCAGCGGAAAGTTCCGCCGGAAGACCATCGACCGCAAGGACTATCTCTTCAACCGTTTCACTAAGCTGCTGGAGAAATGAGCAAGTGGCAAGTGATAAGTGATAAGTGATAAGTGATAAGTGGCAAGTGATAAGTGGCAAGTGATAAGTGATAAGTGAAATGAGCAATAAGGAAATAGGAAACAACGCCCCAAAAGCCCCCCTTTCGTCCCCCGAGAGTAAGGCCCCCCTTTCGTCCCCCGAGGGGGACACGATAGACTCTTCCCTGAACGGCAAAACTATAGAAGCCCCCTCGGGGGCCGTAGGGGGGGCCTCAGGGGCTTCTATCCCCCATCCCAAGCGCCACAACCTGGAGCCTTTCCGCGACTCCTCGAAGACCCGCGTGCTCCGTTTCTGGCTCAACATCATCTTCCTTGTGGGAGCCGTCATCGGCCTCGTGGTCTATTTCTACACTGAGGAGAAGGAGGTGGCCAAGTGGATTCTCCTCGGCTCCTGCGTCTTCAAGTTTGTGGAGCTGGCGCTGAGGATACTCAAAATCTGAGAAGTGATAAGCGATAAGTGATAAGCGATAAGTGATAAGTATGGTTACTCTTTATAATAATATGTGCGGGCATGGACTGCGTTTCGTGAGGACTGCCCTAATCATACTTATCACTTATCACTTATCACTTCTCACCTCTTTCGCCCAGACTTACAATCAGATAGACGATTTCGGCAACATCACCCAGCGCGACGAGCAGAACGGTAACTTCAACCCCCACAAGCGCGACTCTACCAGCTCAGACAAGGAAGTGCCCAAGGGCCTCCACGTATGGACCGTCGACCGCAAGTTTGGCGATATATTCGAGGCCGAGGTCGACACCATGCCCCACCTCTACCCCCAGTCTACCTTCGCCACCGGTCGCTACATGCAGTACAACACCATCGGGTCCAACTTCACGCCCCGTCAGAACCGCATCTTCATCGACCGGCCTGTAGAGCGTGAGTTCCTCTTCACCGATGCCCTCGACCAGGCCCTGCAGACCCCCGACAAGTGGCATTTCACCAACACGCTCTCGCCCATCACCAACCTGAGCTATGGTACCTGCGGCGACAAGACCAACGGTGAAGACCTCTTCGACGCCCGCTTCGCCGCCAACCTCAACAAGCGCTTCGGCTTCGGCTTCGACCTCAAGTACCTCTATGCCCGCGGCTACTATCCCAACCAGAGCCAGAGCCACTTCAACGCCACCCTCTACGCCTCCTACCTCGGCGACCAGTACCAGCTGCACTTCCTCTACAACAACTATCACCAGAAGAACGCCGAGAGCGGCGGCATCACCGACGACGAGTTCATCCTCCACCCCGAGGCCTCGGGGCAGAGCTACGACACCAACGAGATGCCCATCTTCCTCGACTACAACTGGAACCGCAACGACCAGCAGAACTTCTTCCTCAGCCACCGCTACTCCGTGGGCTTCTACCGCAAGGTGAAGATGACCGACGAGGAGATTGCCGCCCGCAAGTTTGCCGAGGCCTCGAAGAAAGCCAACGAGGCATTCGCAGCTGCCGAAGGCGAAGACGGCGAAAGCGACGACAAGTCGACACGGCGCTCCAAGCGGAAGAACAAGACCGAAAAGCCCGCCGAGACCACCTTTGCCGGACGGCCCGACGATGCCGTCATCATGGGCGACGCACCGGCACCCAACACTCAGCAGGCTGCACCCGACACTACGCGTATCAGCGTGGAGTCGAAGGCCGCGGCCGACTCGCTGCTGGCCGAGAAAGCCCGCCAGGACTCCATCGACGCCACGTTCAAGAAGGAGTTCGTGCCCGTCACCAGCTTCATCCACACCATGGAGCTGATGAGCAAGCGCCACATCTATCAGGCCTACAGCACTCCCTCCAACTACTACCTCGACCAGTTCTACGACCGTAATTCCGACGGCTATTCCGCCGACTCCATCTACGACCAGACACAGCTGTTCAACCTGCGAAACACGTTTGCCGTTGCCCTGCTCGAAGGCTTCAACAAGTACGTCCCTGCCGGGCTCAAGGCCTTCATCACCCACGAGCTGCGCCGCTACCAGATGCCCGAGGCCGACGACACCGGCACGTCCTATCTGGGTCGCTGGAACGAGCACAACGTGAGCATCGGCGGACAGCTGAAGCGCACGCAGGGAACGCTGCTCCACTACACCGCCCAGGCTGAGACGTGGCTCATAGGCCAGGATGCCGGACAGCTGAAGCTCACGGGCAATGTTGACCTCAACTTCCCGCTCTTCGGCGATACCGCCCACCTCGACGCCCGCGCCCACTTCTATAGGCTCAACCCCTCGTTCGTAGAGCGACACTACCACTCCAAGCACCTCTGGTGGGACCACGACGACCTGAGCAAGGAGACCCGCACGCGGATAGAGGGCGCCTTCGCCTACGACAAGACGAAGACCACGCTGAGGGTGGCCCTGGAGGAGCTGCAGAACTACACCTACCTCGGCCTCGACTACACCACCGAGAAGGAGCGACGCTCGGGCTACACCGCCGCCGTCAGACAGTATGGCAGCAACCTCAACGTGTTCACCGCCCAGCTGGAGCAGCGCATGAGGCTCGGCGTGCTCAACTGGGACAACATCCTCACCTATCAGACCTCCAGCAACCAGGACGTGCTGCCCCTGCCCAAGCTCAACCTCTTCACCAACCTGTACCTCAAGTTCACCTACGCCAAGGTGCTGCTCATCGAGCTGGGCGGCTGCGCCACCTGGTTCACCAAGTACAACGCCCCCGAATACCTCACGCCGATGGGCACCTTTGCCATCCAGCAGAACGAGGCTGCGCGTGTCGAGCTTGGCAACTTCCCCTTCATCGACCTCTACGCCAACCTCCACCTCAAGCACTGCCGCTTCTACGTGATGATGAACAACGCCTTCGGAGAGGCCTTCGACAAGCGCTCCTTCCTCACACCCCATCACCCCATGAACAACCAGGTGCTCCACTTCGGCCTCTCCTGGAACTTCTTCAACTAAAACCAGACGAACGGCGGTAAGCCGATAATCGTAAATCGTCAATATCACGGTGGTCTTCTCCGATCTTTTCTTCCTCTTCACCTTTCTGCCCGCCTTTGCCCTCTGCTATCTCCTGGGGGCACTTGCCGACAGCAAGCTGCTGTCTGGCCACGGACAGACGGCGAAGAATCTGGTGCTGATAGTCTTCTCCCTCGTCTTCTACGCCTGGGGCGAGCCGGTCTATGTGCTGCTGATGCTGTTCAGCGTGCTGCTCAACTATCTCTTCGGCCTGCTCATCGACCGCTGCGACGGCTTGCGGCGTCGGTGGGCGCTCGTGGGTGGAGTGGCGTGTAACCTGCTCATCCTCTGCACGTTTAAATATCTCGGGTTCCTTGCCGATACGCTGGGCGCGCTGGGCGTGGTGCTCTCCGTGCCGCGGCTGGCCTTGCCTATAGGCATCAGCTTCTACACCTTTCAGAGCATCTCCTACCTGGTCGACGTCTACCGCCGCGAGTCGCCCGTGCAGCGGCGCTTCGCGGGGGTGCTGCTCTACATCTCGATGTTCCCGCAGCTCATTGCCGGCCCTATCGTGCGCTATGGCACCGTGGCCCACGAGATTGGCCGCCGCCGCGTTACCGCCACCGACTTTGCCGAGGGCAGCTACCGCTTCCTGCGCGGTCTGGGCAAGAAGGTCATCGTGGCCAACCAACTGTCGGAGCTCTCCACTCTATTCCTGGTCGACGAGCTGCCCACGCTGACCACCACCGGTGCCTGGGTGGGCATCGTGGCGTTCACGCTGCAGATTTACTTCGACTTCTCGGGCTACTCCGACATGGCCATCGGCCTGGGCCGCTGTCTGGGCTTCCACTTCAACGAGAACTTCCGCCACCCCTACTGCTGCCAGAGCATCACCGACTTCTGGCGGCGCTGGCACATCTCGCTGGGCAGCTTCTTCCGCGACTATGTCTACATCCCCATGGGCGGCAACCGCCGTCACCAGGCCGGCAACATCCTCGTGGTGTGGTTCCTCACGGGAATGTGGCACGGCGCGTCGTGGAATTTCATCCTCTGGGGCCTCTACTTCGGCCTCCTCGTCATGGTCGAGAAGTACACGCTGCTGCGTTTTATCGACCGCGTGCCGCGGGTGCTGCTCCATGCCTATGCCCTCGTGCTGGTGGTGATGGGGTGGGGCATCTTCTATTTCGAGGACTTCGCCCAGATGGTCACGTTCTTCCATAGCTTCTTCGGCTTGGGCACTACCGCTTTCCACGACTTCCTGACCGAGAGCGCCCTGGCCGACTATTTCTGGCTCTGGGTGGTGGCCGTGCTGCTCTGTATGCCGGTGCGCGCCGCCGGGGGCAGATGGCTGGCCCGGGTTCTTACGTCGGGCAGTCGCCTGCATGTCGCAGCCACCTTCACCGTGCGCCTGCTGCTCTCCCTCTCCGTACTCATTCTCAGCGTGGCGCTGCTCGTCGGGGCCACCAACAATGCCTTCATCTATACACGATTCTAAAGTTCATCATGCACTTAATGTTTGGAATGAAAGGGAGTGAAAGGGGAGTGAGGAGGGAGTGAAGGGGAGTGAAAGGGACGTTAGTTCCTGCGCTCTCATCCCGGCTGGAACTATCGTCCCTTTCACTCCCCTTTCACTCCCCTTTCACTCCCCCTTCACTTCCCCCTTCACTCCCCCTTCACTCCCCCTTCACTCCCCCTTCACTCCCCTTTAACTCCCTATCAATGATTACTCGACGTACTGTTCTTTTCGTCCTCCTGTGCCTCTTGTGCTCAATAGACCTTTCGGCGCAGTCCGTGCGTAAGGCCCACCGCGGCATCATCGTCGATGCGCGCGACTCGCTGGTGCGGGCCATGGAGCCTTTCACCCCCGTGGCCGGACGTGCCGAGGCCTACGCCGGCGTGGTGAACGACTACAAGAGCCGCCTCGCCTCTACGCGGGTCTTTTGCATGACCGTGCCAACGGCCGTGGCTTTCTATCTGCCCGACAGCCTCTCGGCCTGGTCGGCCGACGAGCACAAGGGCATCAGTGCCATCTACCGCTTGCTGAAGCCCACCGTCAAGAGTATTGACCTGGTGCCCGTCCTTGCACAGCACACCGACGAGGACATCTACCTGCGCACAGACCAC
>CAMPCG010000147.1 GCA_946644025.1 uncultured Prevotellaceae bacterium
GAAGTCGGCCTTCAACTTCATCCATGCCTGCGTGCCGGTGATGATGCGCCAGCGCAAGGGAAGCATCATCAACATGGCGTCGGTGGTGGGCGTGCACGGTAATGCCGGACAGGCCAACTACGCCGCCTCGAAGGCGGGACTCATTGCCCTGGCCAAGTCCATCGGACAGGAGATGGGTCCCAAGGGCATACGCGCCAACGCCATCGCGCCGGGCTTCATAGACACCGCCATGACCGCGGCTCTGCCCGAGGCCGTGCGCGAGGAGTGGAAGAAGAAGATACCCCTGCGCCGAGGCGGAACAGTTGACGACATTGCCGACTGCGCAGTGTTCCTCGCCTCAGACATGTCGAGCTACATCAGCGGACAAGTGATACAGGTAGACGGCGGAATGAATATGTAAAGATGTTCAAGTTTCGCTTTCGCTCAACTTGGGGGAGTTCTTGCTCCACGATGTTACGCAAGCGTCACTTTGGGCCGAGCGAGAGGGAGCTAACAGACATCACCTTTTGCCCTCCAATCTGGCAAGAACCGGACTTTTCGGGGAAAGAACTATTGTCCTTTAACTCCCTATTGCTCCATTTAACTCCTTTAACTCCCAAACTTGCGAAAGTCGAACAAACAAGTTAAAAAAACGTAATTATTCCGATATTTGGGCAAAAATGAGTAATTTTGCACGCTCAAATCGTAACATGCACAAGATAACCGTAAATAGTAAATTTGTAAACAGGAAATTCAACGGATGAACACCCAATTTGAATGTACAGACCAGGTGAATGGACTGCTCTCCATCACGCTTGAGCCAAGTGACTACCAGGAGCCGGTAGCCAAGAAACTGAAAGAGATACGCAAGAAAGCGCAGCTGCCCGGATTCCGCCCCGGAATGGTGCCCATAGCGCTGATTAAGAAGCAGTTCGGATTGAACGTCAAGGTGGAGGAGGTGAACCGTCTGGTCAGCGATGCCATCAACAAATACCTCACGGACAACAAGGTGAGGGTGCTGGGCAACATTCTGCCCAACGAGGAGAAGCAGAAGCCTCAGGACATGGCTGGCGAGGGACCGCTGGAGTTTTTCTTCGACGTGGCCGTGGCTCCCGACTTCAAGGTGGAGCTCACCGAGAAAGACGAGATAGACTTCTACAACATCAAGCCCGACGACAAGCTCATAGACGAGCAGGTGCGCATGTTCGCTGCACAGGCCGGAAACTTCGTTGAGGCCCAGGAGTGGAGCGGCAACGACACGCTCGTTGGCGACCTGCGACAGCTGGACGCCGAGGGAAACACCCTTGAAGGCGGCATCACCACCGAGCAGGGACAGGTCATGCCCTCATATATAAAAGATGAGGAGCAGAAGAAGAAGTTCGACGGCGCCAAGCCCGGAGACATCATCATCTTCAACCCCAAGAAGGCCTATCCCGACAACGACGCCGAGGTGGCCGGACTGCTGAAGATGAAGAAGGAGGAGGTGAAGAACGTGGAGAGCGACTTCAGCTTCCAGGTAACGGCCATACGCCACTTCGAGCCCGCCGAGGTCAACGAGGAGCTGTTCAAGAAAGTCTTTGGCGACGAGGTCAAGGACGAGAAGGAGTTCCGCAAGCGCATTGCCGCCGGTCTGCAGGCTCAGCTGGCCGCCAACGGCAACTTCAAGTTCATGCAGGACCTGCGCAAGCACCTGGAGGAGAAAATAGGAGAGCTGACCATGCCCGAGGCCATACTCAAGCGCGTGATGCTCGATAACAACAAGGACAAGGAGAACGCCAAGGAGCTGGTGGAGAAGAACTTCAGCGAGGCCCTCAAGGACCTGAAGTGGCACCTCATCAAGGAGCAGCTCGTGGAGCAGACCGGCATCAAGGTGGACGACAAGGACATGAAGTCCATCGCCAGAGACCACGTGCGCCAGCAGTTCGCCCAGTACGGCATGAGCGAAGTGCCCGACGACCTGCTCGACCAGTATGCCGACGAGCAGCTGAAGAACACTGACAACCGTGCCAACTACGTGGAGCAAATCATCGACCAGAAGCTCATTCCCGCAGTGAAGAAGATGGTTAAGCTCAACACGAAGGACGTCAGCATAGACGAGTTCAAGAAGCTCATGGAGGCATAAGCCCCGGCTTCGCAATAACCCCTCCCCCCCCGTAAGAAGGAGAAACGAGAAAGGCAAATGAGCAGTTTGGAGCAGTTCAAGATAGACCTGACAGCACTGACGGCAGAGGAGACCCCGCTGGAGTACGTGCTCGACGACCGGTTCTTCACCGCTCTTGACGACACTGAGATAAAGAGCGGCTCCCTGCATGTGTCGGGGTCTATACGCAAGGCCTCCGGCTTTTACGAGCTGCACCTTTATACCACCGGCACCGTGAGCGTGCCCTGCGACCGCTGTCTGGACATGATGGAACAGCCCATAGAGGCCGACCTGAACGTGACAGTGAAGCTGGGCACCGGCGCCCAAGACTCGGGCAGCGTCGACGACGACATCGTCTGGGTGGACGAGCGCGACGGACGGCTGGACACGGCCTGGCCCATCTATGAATCGATAGCACTGGCGGTACCCATCCTGCACGTTCATCAACCTGGCGATTGCAACGTGCTCATGAGCGAGAAGCTGAACGAGCTCTCGGCTGCCCGAAGCAGTGATGCGGACGCACAGCAGAACGTCGACCCGCGATGGCAAGCACTGGCCAAACTGAAAGAGAACATGTAAAAAAATCGTAAATCGTTAAATCGTAAATAGTAAATCATTATGGCACATCCTAAAAGAAGACAATCGAGCACCCGTACAGCCAAGCGCCGTACTCACGACAAGGCAGTAGCCCCCACACTGGCAGTATGCCCCAACTGCGGAGCCTACTATGTGTATCACACCGTATGTCAGAGCTGCGGCTACTACCGCGGCAAGGTAGCAATCAAGAAGGAAGACGAAGTAGCTGAATAAAGCATGGGAAAAATTAATGCTGTCATCACCGGCGTGGGTGGCTACGTGCCCGACTATATCCTCACCAACGAGGAGCTGTCGCGCATGGTGGACACCAACGACGAGTGGATAATGACACGTGTCGGCATCAAGGAGCGCCGCATCCTCACCGAAGAGGGCCTTGGCACCTCCTATATGGCACGTAAGGCAGCAAAGCAACTCATACAGAAGACGGGCGTGGACCCCGACAGCATCGACGCACTCATCGTAGCCACGTCGACCGCCGACTACCACTACCCCTCCACGGCAAGCATTGTCATCGGCAAGCTGGGGCTGAAGAACGCCTTCGCCTTCGACTTCTGGGCTGCCTGCTGCGGATTCATCTACTCGCTCGACGTGGCCGCGTCAATGATTCAGAGCGGCCGCTACAAGCACATCATCGTCATCGGGGCCGACAAGATGTCGTCGGTCACCGACTACAAGGACCGCCAGACCTGTCCGCTATTTGGCGACGGCGCAGCGGCCGTACTCGTGGAAGGCACCGAAGAAGAGGGCCTGGGGCTGCGCGACTCGTTCCTGCGCACCGACGGCCAGGGACTGCCCTTCCTGCACATGAAGGCCGGAGGCTCAGTAAGTCCGCCAAGCCACTTCACCGTAGACCACCGTATGCACTTCACCTACCAGGAAGGAAGGACGGTGTTCCGATATGCCGTGACGAAAATGAGCGACGACTGCGAGCTCATCGCCAAGCGCAACGGCCTGACAAAGGACAACATCAACTGGATCGTTCCACACCAGGCCAACCTGCGAATCATCGAGGCAGTGGCAAAACGACTCGAAGTGCCGATGGAACAGGTAATGGTGAACATCGAGCACTATGGCAACACCTCGGCGGCCACCATCCCACTGGCGCTCTGGGAGAACGAGCAACGGCTGAAAAAAGGCGACAACATCATTATGACCGCCTTCGGAGCCGGATTCGTACACGGAGCAAACTTCATGCGCTGGGCATACTAAGCCTTATATAAATGATATCCGGACTGCAGCCTTAATGTAGCCCGGATATCTTTTTTATACCTAATACCTAATAACTATGAACTACAAGAGAAGCATACTTATTGCAGCCATGGCGGCTGTGTGCAGTGCCGGCAGCGGTGCCGGCGTGGTGTGGTACGACGGCAGCCGGGCCGTGAGCTATCAGGTAGAGGGCACGACCGCCCCCGTGGTAAGTGCAGCCCTCGACATGTTCGCCAGCGACATGGCGATGGTGACCGGACAGAGGGCCGTGGCCGGAAAGGAAGCCACCATACACATCTATGAGCTCGACACGAACAAAGCCGCCGCCGACAAGCTCCGCAAGAAAGGCGTGCCGGTGGACAGCCTGCTTGGCAAGAACGACGCCTTCTACATCGCCCCCCTACCCGCTCAAGGTGCCGGGGGCAGCGTGCTCGTCGTTGGCAGCAACGGTCGCGGCACGGCCTACGCCATCCTCGAGCTGAGCCGAATGGCGGGAGTGTCGCCCTGGGTGTGGTGGGGCGACGTGGTGCCCGAACGGCGCGACAGCCTCGTGCTCGACGAAGGACAGAAAACCCTGCAGTCGCCCTCGGTGGAGTACCGAGGCATCTTCATCAACGACGAGGACTGGAGCCTGCGCAACTGGGCGTGGAAGAACTTCGACAAGAGCAGCCAGCCCGGCCGCATGGGGCCCAAGACCTACAAAGCCCTGTTCCAGCTGATGCTACGACTGCGGGCCAACACCATCTGGCCCGCCATGCACGAGGGCACGACGGGATTCTTCACCGTAGCGGGCAACAAGGAGACGGCCGACTCCTTCGGCATACTCATCGGCACAAGCCACTGCGAGCCGCTGCTGAGAAACAACGTGGCCGAGTGGGACCACGCCAGGCGCGGAGACTATAACTACATGACCAACCGCGACGAGGTGAAGCGCTACTGGGCCGAGCGCCTGCAGCAGGTGAAAGGCTCGGAAGAGCTGTTCACCATCGGAATGCGGGGCATACACGACGGCTCGATGGAGGGCGTGAAGACCAGGCAGGAGAAGCTCGACGGACTGCAGCAGGTCATCGACGACCAGCGCGAGCTGCTCCGCAAGTACTACGACAAAGACGTGGAGCGAGTGCCCCAGGTATTCATCCCCTACAAAGAGGTGCTCGAAATCCTGGAGAGCGGACTGCGCGTGCCCGACGACGTGACGCTCCTATGGTGCGACGACAACTACGGCTACATGACACGCCTGGCCGACGACGAGCAGCAGCGGCGCAGCGGCGGCGGCGGGGGGTACTACCACCTGAGCTACTGGGGCCGACCCCACGACCACCTGTGGCTCACCACCACACAGCCGGGACTCATCTACAACGAGATGCGCGCCGCCTACGACCACAACTGCCGCCGACTGTGGATAGCCAACGTGCACGACCCGAAAGTGGCTGCCTACGACCTGGAGCTCTTTCTCGACATGGCGTGGAACATCAACAGCGTGACGCCAACGACACTGACAGACCATCTGCAGCGCTGGCTGACCACCCAGTTCGGACCCTTTGTGGCCAAAGGCATTGCCCCGGCCATGACGGAGCTCTACCGCCTCAACGCCATCCGCAAGCCCGAATTTATGGGATGGACGCAGGTGGAGCTCGACAAGAAGCGCTACCCCGGAGGCAAGTCGGTGCCCACGACAACCGAGTTCACACACACAGAGGCCTACCAGCGCATGGCCGACTTCGCCCACATCGAGGCGACGGTCGAACTATACGGCCGACAGGTACCCCAGCGGCTGCAGGAGGCTTACTTTGCCGCCGTGCTCTACCCCGTCCATGCCTCGGCAGCCATGACGCGGAAGATGCTCGGCGACTCGCTGCTGAGCCAGCATGCCTACGAGGAGATAGCATCGCTCACCCGGCACTACAACGCCATGGGCCAAGGCAAGTGGGACGGCATCATGTCGGCCGAGCCCCGCGCCCTGCCCGTCTTCGGGAAGGTGAGCACCAAGACCGCCCCCGACGACGACGCCGACAGCAAGAACTATATTGCCCGCAACGCTTCCGACTATCAGGCCGTCTCCCCCGGCGTGCAGCCCGTGCAGATGCTGGGCCACTCCATGAGCGCCGTCGCCATTCCCAAGGACAGCGAGCTGACCTACCAGTTCGAGACACCACACGAGGGCCGCGCCGTGCTCTACACCGCCATGATTCCCACCCAGCCCTCAGACAAGGGCGACCTGCGCTACTCGGTACAGCTCGACGACCAGCCCGCCGTCGTCATCTCGCTCAAGGAGAAATACCGCTCCGAGTTCTGGAAGCAGAGCGTGCTCCGTGGTCAGGCGCTGAAGCAGACACCCGTCGACCTGACCAAGGGACGCCACACCCTGCGCATAAAAGCCATTGACAACCACATCATTGCCGACCAGTGGATGCTCGACTTCAACCCCGGGCGTAAATTCTACGTCATACCCGTCGGCCACTGACACGGGAGCAGGCCATCCCTCATAATATTTGGAAAAAAATCTTAATAATTTTGCTGTTAAGTAAGAAATAACTATCTTTGCAGCAAAATTTACCTAAACAACTACTAATTATTTTACAAAAACAAAACTTTATGAAACATTTATTGAAGAGAGCCTCTATGGCTTTGCTCATGTCCTCAGCGTGTCTTTTTGCCATGGCGCAGAAGACCGTCACCGGAACAGTGAAGGATGCCAGCGGCGAACCCATGATTGGCGTAAGCGTCATCGTGGACGGCACTTCCATCGGAGGTGTGACCGATCTCGACGGTAAGTTCACCATTCAGAAGGTGCCCAACAATGCCGTCCTTAAAATCTCTTACGTAGGCTACCGCGAACAGAAAATGTCCGTGGCCGGCAAGACCAGTTTCAACGTGACCATGCAGGAAGACGCCATGGGCCTTGACGAGGTCGTCGTCGTGGGTTATGGCACGATGAAAAAGAAAGACCTGACGGGTAGTGTGGCCAGCGTCAAGCTGGAAGACATCCAGAAGGTGGCCGGTGCCAACGTGATGGAGGCCATGCAGGCCAAGGTTCCTGGCGTTGACATTCAGGTGAGCAGCGGTGAGGCCGGTGCCGGCATCAGTCTGAATATGCGTGGCACCCGTTCACTGACTGCCAGTAACTCTCCGCTGGTCATCGTTGATGGTGTAGAGTACGGGTCAACGCTTGACATCCCCTCCGGCGACATCGAGTCGATGGACATCCTGAAGGATGCTGCCTCGACGGCCATCTACGG
>CAMPCG010000148.1 GCA_946644025.1 uncultured Prevotellaceae bacterium
AAGCATGAATAGTGCGTCTCATCCGAGGTTATCCACACTAATTCTTGTAGAGCCCCAAAAAAGTCCGGGCCGTGCAACCCTTGATGGGTGCGCGGCCCGGACCTTTTGACTTTTTTGTTCTTTCAGTTTTACTTCACCACCTGCTTCTTGCCGTTGATGATGTAGAGGCCCTTCTTGGCCTTCACCACCTTCTGGCCCTGGAGATTGTAGGCCTGACCGTTCTGGACAGCGTCGATGACGATGGCGCTGATGCCGGTAGTGGTCTCCTCGTCGTAGGTGACCTCACAGGTGAGGTTGAAGCCGTTGTCGAGCAGGACAGTGGGGTTGAACTTGAAGACGATGTCGAAGTAACCCTTCTCTTTTCCCTCGGGCAGGGTCTTGCCCTCGGGCAGGTTCACTACGTAGTCGGCGTTATTGCCGTCGAAGCCCCAGCTCTGGTAGATCCAGTCGTGGTTGGAGGCAACCTTGTAGAAGATGGTCGAACCAGGCGTGAGCTGCACGTCTTCGAGCGACAGGGTGTAGACGCCGTCGCCATCCTCGTCGCTAAGGTCGTTAGCCTCGAAGGTGGGATCCCAAGACAGTGTGAAGACTGCATCCTCAACGCCGCCTTCCGTGGTGTCGACTCCTCCGGCCACGGTGTAGACGGGCTCGAAGGTGCCGCAGTACTCAAGCTGGAAGTTGTCGAAGATGACCCACTGGTGCTCGCCCTTTGTCGTCACGCCGACGGTGAGGTCGCCCTGTCCGTCGTAGAGGAACTCGATAGGCTCGCTGGTGTACTTGCCGTTGGTGAACTCGACCGAAGCGTCTGACATGCTGTTCTGACCGTTGCCGTCATGGTCGGGCAGTTCGCCCATAGCCTGGATCTTAGCGGTCTTGCCACCGATGAAGAATACGGGAGCTTCCTCCTCGACACCGTCGTCCTGACGGAAGAATCCCTGGATGGTGAGCCTGTAGATACCTGCGGGAGCGCCGCTGACGGCCTGCTGCACGGTGAAGCCGCCCTTGGAGTGGTAGCTCTCGGCGCAGTTGTTCAGCTGGTTGCCGCCGTTGAGGTTCTTGTTCGAAGCCGTTACCTGCCAAGCGTTGACGCGCTGGTCGTTGCGGTTGAAGTTCGGGTTCTGCAGCAGGAAGGTAGCGCTCTTCGGGCTCTCGGGGGTACCCTCGGCCATCTCTTCCAGACGCTGGGCAAGAACGCCTTCCTTGGTGACGATGATGAACTCACGCGGAGTCTCGCTCAGCACGAGGTTGTTGTCCTCGTCGAGGTTGATGTACTTTCCGCTGTTGGGCTCCATGATGTAGAATCCAAAGCCCTGGTACTCCAGTGCCCAGCCCCACTCAGAGCTGTCCATGTAGAGGTTCTCGCCCAGGAAGTGGAGGCCGCCACCGTTGGAGACGCGGCTGTCGATGGTGACGGTGCGGCTCTCCGTATACGGGGTGAGCGTCAGGTCGAGACCCATCTCGTTGACGATAGCGCGTGTGCCATAGTTGTGGCCGGCGGCAAACTTCAGGTCGGTCTCAGCGTCGATGATGTAGTACTCGCCGGCGGTAAGGTCGATGAACCAGTTGGCCTTCTTGAACTCCTTGATGGCATTGTCAAGGGCCTCAATGCCATTCTGGATTTCTTCTATGTTGCCCGAAGACCTCAGAGCCTCTGCGGCAGCGATGGCAGCGTCGAACTCTTCGACACCCGTCGTGCGGCTGGCGGTCTTTGCGGCCTTGGCCTCGTCAATCTTCTGGGCCAGCTCCTCAAGGGCAGCCTCCAGCTTGGCGTTCTCGAGCTCGTCGATAGTACCGACATACTTCAGCTCCAGGTTGCTCACATAGAGAGCCGGGGTGTTACTGACGCCGAAGTTGTTCCCACCGGTGCCGTAGCCCAGGCTGACGGTAGCCGTGGAAGGCTCAGTAACAACGAAGATGATCACGTGAGGTGTCCAGTTCGTTTTGCCATTCATCCACTCGGTAGCGTCGTCCGCGAAAACGGTCTCGCCCACGGTCACGCTGAAGCGGTTCTCGTATGTAGCCTTCTTGGTGCTGGCGTTCGTGTTCTCCACATCGTATGTCAGCGTGTAGACACCTGCGGGCAGCTCGGCAGTGGTGGTCTGTGTGAAGGCGGCGTAGTTGGTTTGCCAGCGACATTCCAGACCGGCAGCAAAATCGGTGGCGAGGTGATCTTCATCGACGGTGGCGGCGGGATGCTCAGTGCGCACCTGCCACTGGCCGATGAGTCCCATGTTACATTCCCAGTACTCGCCAGAGTGTACAGCCGTCCAGCCGATGGGGTCAGCCTCGGGGTTGAACTCGGTGTTGATGAGCAGACCGCTCACGTCGGGAATGTTGTAGGTGTAAGCCTTTCCGTCCTCGAAGACGAGGTCCTCGGTCTTTCCGCCCTTGTTGTTGTGGAAGATGATGAACTGAGGAGCAGCGTCGGCCTTGATGTCGATCTTCCAGTCGTTGCCGCCGTTGCCGGGCGTCATTGCTGTTCCAGGCCATGCGCCAAGCTCCTCGGCGATGACGTTACCGCCCTCGTCCTTGGTCCAGGTGTAGGCATAGACTTCTTCCCATTCGGCGTCGGTGGTGAAGGTGGCGGTGTAAGTGTTCTGCTGCTTCTCGCCAGTGACGGAGATAGCCTGATTCTCGGGGTTGAAGGTGATGGTGATGGTGTAGACACCCTCTCCGCCAACCGACTCGGGAGTGATGACCCAGTTGTGGTCGCCCTCGCTGTCGCTTGCGGGAACCCAGGTCTGGTCGCCGTCGACGTTGGTGATGACAACCTTGAACTGGGGCTGGTTCTCTGCATTGACGGTGATGTTCTCTGCCGTCCAGGTGTAGAGCACTTCATCGAGCGTCATGTTGTTGTCGGCCACGACGTCCCAGTCGTTCTCCGTTCCGGTGAGTTCCTTCGTTCCGGCGATGGTGTAGGTCATGTTGGCAGCGGTGAAGGCCTTGAGAGCCTCGATGACGTTGGCCACGGCAGCTCCCACGGTAGCGATGTTGGCATCGCTGGCAGCTGCGGCAGCTTCCAGGGCGGCAATGGCGGCCTCTACCTGGTCGGCACCGGCGGTCTTGCCGTTGTCCTTATAGGCGGCGAGGGCGAACTTCGTCTTGTCGACAAAGTTGGGCACTGCTGCGAGGAAGTCGGTCTGAGCCTTGGCAATGGCGCCAATGATGGCATCCTGGTTGCCGCTGGCAAGGGCGGTCTGCAGGGCGGTGGCATCGGCGTTGAGGGCCTCGTTCTCAAGGTATGCGAGATACTCCTTCACCTTGGGTGCCAGCTGTGCGGCAGCAGCGGTGACAGCGGCGTTCAGGGCCTCTTTTGCAGCGGTGAGCGACTCGGCGGTGGCGTCAGCGGCAATATAGGCCTGCTGGGCCTGGGCGAGGGCAGCGGTCAGGTCGGCATTGTTGGCATACTCGTTGAATTGGGTGGCAAGCATGATAGCCTTTCCGAGCTCCTGCTTCAGACCGTCGAGCGACTCGGCTGCGCCGATGGTATAGTCGTTCTCACCCCATCCGGTGATGGTGATGACGTCGCCCTCGTTGATGGTAGAGAGGTCAATGTCGGCGGTCTGGTTCCACTTGTTGTCCCAGTTCAGTCCGCCGTTGTCTGCCTTGTAGTCGGCATCGGTGGCGGGCTTCAGGCGCACGACGTCAATCATGTCATAGCTATCGGGAATCTGGGCGACGAATGAGCCTCCAGCCTCCTCGAAGGGGAACCAGGCGTTGTCGTCGGCATTGAATGCGTAGATAGCGTAGACAGCACCGTCGACAGCCCAAGGTCCGGGAACGAGTCCGACGGCCTTTGTGGTAACCACGTCGCCAGTCTTCTCAATCCAGATGTAGTCAAACTGTGTGTCGGCAGATGTTGAGCTGAGGAACTTGATGTCGGTATCTGCTGTCAGCTCGTATTCGTCGGAAGCGACCTCGTTCAGGTTCACTGCGCCAAATGCTGCCTCGAACGTCTTCTCTCCCACTCCGATTTTGACGGAAAGGCCGTTGTAGGAAGACTTGGAGGTGAAAATACCCACGTGGAGCTTATACTTGCCGGGGCTGAGCGTGGTAATCAGGACGTCCTCGGTAGCAGTTGCAGCCTGGGCGTTGGAGGCGCGAACGGGGATGTTTCCTGAGGTTGTGACGGTCATGCCCTCAATCTGCTCTGCTTCAATGTAGTAGCTCAGCTTCTCGTTGACGACAGTTCCGTAGTCGACGACCTCGGTAAGGGCATCGGCAGTCAGGCTGATTTTTTTCCTGTACTCGTTGCTGGTCTTTGAGGCCTCGTAGAGCTTGTCGCCCACAGCCCAATAGCGGGGATAGCCTGCATAGGCATCATCGCCCTCGAAACCTGTGCCCGAGGTGATGGGGGCAGAGTCGATGCTGCTGTTCAGATAGTAGGTGTAGAGGGCAGCCTCGCGGAAACTGACAGTGACGACAGTGGTGCCGTCGCTGGCTATGGTTGTTTCAGCGGCATTGTTGCCGGTGTAGATGTATTTCTGGCCGTCGTAAGTCACGTTAGCCTGGTCCTCGGTTTCAAGCGCGGGGGCTTCTCCTACGATGCCTAAACGTGTAGCGGCCTCTTTGATTTCGGTCTCGCCGCACATATACTTCACGGTGTAGTTGGCCGTGGCGGCGTTGGTGTACTCGATGGTGACTGTGGGGTTCTTGATGTAGCCGGCACCAGCAGCGGTCTGGTAGACGATGATGGTCACAATCTTGTCGGCATCGTCCTTGAAGGCTCCTTTGATGTCAAAGTCAATGTGCTTGTCGGCTGTGGTCTTTGAACCGCTGACCACACCTCCCAGTGTCGTGATGGAGCGGTCGGCAGTGTTCCAGGTGAGTGTGCTGGACCATTCGGATGTGTTGTAGCCCACACCGTAGTTCAGACCGCGTGCAGAGATTTGCTGGCAGTCAACGCTGAGCGTAGCACCGGTGATTGTTCCCTCGAAGGCGGAAGCGTCTACCTGCAGGTAGGCGATGTTGTTCACTCCCCAGTTAGAGTTGGCGAGTTCAACTTTGCCGCCCGAAATCTTGTTGTAGCCGCAATAGACGGCCTCGCCAGCTGCAATTTCGCCATACGACTCGTCAGCTTCGCTGCCATTGATGTAGGTGGCTTTTACTACAGCTGTGCCTGTGTCGGCCCAGGCACTTGGTGCCGCGAGCGCTAACAGGCCCACGAGCAACGTTCTTAGTAATTGTCTTTTCATGTTGTTAATAAATTAGGGTTAGTTAATAAAAGAAGTAGCTATTAGATCTTTATCTTTTCAGTCTCGGCTGTATCTGGAGTTTACTTAATCTTAGTTTCCTATCAGGCTACAAATTTATATAAATTATTGTTACGTAGCCTGCAATTTAACTAAGTTTTATCTTATTTAGCACTTCCGGCTCCGTCGCTCCTGTACCACTGGAAGAGCCGGCTGACGCCTTCTTCCAGCTCCACGCTGTGTGTCCATCCCAGGCTGTGCAGCTTCTGCACGTCGATGAGCTTGCGCATGGTGCCGTCGGGCTTGGTGGTGTCGAAGTCTATGGTTCCCTGGAATCCTGTTGCCTGGGCCACTATCTGTGAGAGCTGCCTGATGGTGACCTCCCGTCCCGTGCCTACGTTGATGTGGCAGTTGCGTATCTCGCCCAGCTGTGGCAGTGCTCCGCCGCGTCCTGTGGAGTGGTTGCGGTCCACGGCTCCGTCGGTGCGTGCGCCGTAGTGTACTGAGGAGTAGTGGTCTGTGCCCACGATGTCCTTGAAGTCCACGTTGAGCAGCACGTGTACCGAGGCGTCGGCCATGTCCTCGCTCCAGAGGAACTCTCGGAGCGGCGTGCCCGTTCCCCATAGCACCACGCGGTTGTCGTGTATGCCGTATTTTGCCAGCACGGCGGCGATGTCGTCCTCGGAGGCTGTGCCGCCGACGCCTTCCACGGGCCGGCGGTCCAGGTCTTGGCGCAGCGTCGTCCAGTCGCCCTCGTGCAACAGCCGCGCCAGGTATACCTTGCGCATCATGGCTGGCATGACGTGCGAGTTCTCCAGGTGGAAGTTGTCGCGCGGGCCGTAGAGGTTGGTGGGCATGACGGCGATGTAGTTCGTGCCGTACTGCAGGTTGTAGCTCTCGCACATCTTCAGCCCCGCAATCTTGGCGATGGCATACTCCTCGTTGGTGTACTCCAGCGGCGATGTGAGCAGGCAGTCCTCCTTCATGGGCTGCGGCGCGTTCTTGGGGTAGATGCAGGTGCTGCCCAGGAAGAGCAGCTTCTCGACGCCGTGCCGGTAGGACTCGCCTATCACGTTGCACTCCATCATCATGTTCTGCATGATGAAGTCGGCGCGGTAGAGCGAGTTGGCCATGATGCCGCCCACGAAGGCCGCGGCCAGCACTACGGCGTCGGGACGCTCGCGGTCGAAGAAGTCGCGCACGGCCTGCTGGCACGTCAGGTCCAGCTCCTGGTGGGTGCGCCCCACAAGGTTGGTGTAGCCCCGCTGCTGCAGGTTGTTCCAGATGGCCGACCCCACAAGTCCGCGGTGGCCGGCAACGTAAATCTTAGATTGCTTGGTTAAACCCATGGTGATTTATCAGTTTATGAATTCTTGAGTTTATGAGTTTCTGAGTTCTTTAGTTCTTGTCTCGCGTCGCTACAATCTTCTGGATTGCGGCGTGCGACACGTCGCCTCCTGCTTGTGCGCTGCAAAGTTACATATTAATTCTGAAACGGGAAAGGATTTTTGAATTATAAAGCACTGTTTTCGCACACAAGGCGTTGATTTGGGTCAAGAACGACGCAATTTTATGCACAAAGGGGCGTGAAAGTATTGCGTGTTTTGGAAAATCGCCGTACCTTTGCACCGTCAAACAGACAAAGCGAGTACCGCAAGCGGCGGGAAAGCTTCACTGGAAAGATTGTTTTAGGTTAGTAGTAATATTTATAGTTTTAGGTTTTTAGTTATTGGTAAAGAAAGTTTTCAACTGCGGATAACAGGTGGTCGCTGTGAAGCTCCCATTTAAACTTTCGAAATTTTTGTCCTACTGTGGACTGAAATTTCTTTTGATCGAAAAAGGATTTTTAGTTAAACATAGGCTTGTTCCGCTGTAGCTCGCGAGAGTCGCAGCGGACTTTTTTGACCTATAGGTCATTTTGCAGGATAAAATCTCTGAAACCCCTTTTGTCTACAAGT
>CAMPCG010000149.1 GCA_946644025.1 uncultured Prevotellaceae bacterium
ACGGTATCAGCGACATTCCTGCCAACGACATCGAGGACATCACCGTGCTGAAGGATGCCTCCTCAACGGCCATCTACGGTTCGCGTGGTGCTAACGGCGTTATCCTGGTCACCACCAAGAGCGGTCAGGCCGGCAAGGTGAAGGTAAGCTACAACGCCTACTACAGCTGGAAGAAGATAGCCAAGACCTACGACGTGCTGAACACTTATGAGTACGCCAAGTGGCAGTACGAGTACGCACTGCTCTACAACAACGGCGACGCCAGCAAGATCAGCCACTACACCGACAAGTTCGGTAACTACCAGGACATGGACCTCTATCGCGGCATTGAGGGTAACGACTGGCAGGACCTGGCCTACGGCCGCACGGGTCACACCTTCAACCACAACATCAACATCAACGGTGGTTCCGACAACATGAAGTACGCCTTCAGCTATGCCCACATGAACGACAAGGCCATCATGGTAGGCTCTGACTTCAAGCGCGACAACCTCTCGCTGAAACTGAACACCAAGCCCACCAAGCGTACCACCCTGGACTTCCAGGCACGCTGGGCCAAGACCACCATCAACGGTGGTGGCGCCAACGAGGCTGCCGGTGCCTACGATACGGACCGCCGCCTGCGCTACGCCGTGCTCTACACGCCGCTGCCCATGAAGGGAATCGACGGAACCGACGAACTGGAAGGTTCGAGCTTCTACGACCCCATCACCACAGCCTACGACAACGACCAGAAGAAGCAGCGCCGCAACCTGAACCTCGCTGGTTCGTTCGGCTGGGAGGTCTATAAGAACCTCAAGCTGAAGACCGAGTTCGGTTACGACACCTACGACGAGTACAACCAGCGCTTCTGGGGTCTCTCGGCATACTACATCAAGAACGTGCCCACGGGCGACAACCAGGGTAAGCCGGCCATCCGCAACGTGACGACCACCCGTAACCGCTTCCGTAACACGAACACCATCAACTACGACTTCAAGGCCCTCTTCGGCAAGGACAGCGACCACTCGCTCAACGTGCTGGCCGGTCACGAGTACGTCATCACCAAGAAGCACGCCATCACCGACGAGGTACACGGTTTCCCCGTTGACTACGACGCACAGACCGCCTGGAAGCTCACCGCTCAGGGTAACCCCTTCACCGTGGAGGACTTCTACAGCGCTGACGACAAGCTGCTCTCCTGGTTCGGACGTGCCAACTATAACTTCAAGGACAAGTACCTCGTGAGCGCTACGTTCCGTGCCGACGGTAGCTCGAAGTTCTCTGAAAGCAACCGCTGGGGTTACTTCCCCTCTGCCGCCATCGCATGGCGTGTGTCTGCAGAGCCCTTCATGGAGGGTGCCAAGAGCTGGCTCACCGACTTGAAGCTCCGCCTGAGCTACGGTACCGCCGGTAACAACAACATCCCCGTAGGACAGCTCGTCCAGGAGTACAGCCCGAAGGCTACATCGTGGGTGAACGGCATCTCCAACTACTGGGCACCCTCGAAGACCATGGCTAACCCCGACCTGAAGTGGGAGACCACCATCACGCGTAACGTCGGTATCGACTTCACGCTCTGGAACGGCAAGCTGAACGGTAGCATCGAAGGTTACATCAACACTACGAAGGACCTGCTCATCCAGTTCCCGACCTCTGGCTCCGGCTACGACAACCAGTACCGCAACCTGGGTAAGACGCAGAACAGCGGTTTCGAGGTGTCCTTCACCTACCACATCGTCAACAAGGCTGACTGGGGCATCGACTTCAACGGCAACATCGGCTACAACAAGAATAAGGTGAAGGAGCTGGGTATCGAGGACTTTGCGACCAACTCTAACTGGGGTTCTACCGAAATCGGTAACGACTACCGCATCGCCGTAGGCCACGCCGTGGGTGAAATCATCGGCTTCAAGAACGCCGGCCGCTACGAGGTGTCTGACTTCGAGGGCTACGACGAGACCACCAACTCCTGGATTCGCAAGGAAGGCGTCGTTGACTGCTCGCCCGTCATAGGTACCATCCGCCCGGGTTCTATGAAGCTGATGGATGTCAGCGGCCCCGAGGGAACTCCCGACGGTGTTGTCGATGACAACGATATCACCGAGATTGGCAACGTCAATCCTGACTTCGTCGGCGGTTTCGGCCTGAACGCCCGCGCTTACGGCTTCGACCTCTCGGCTAACTTCAACTTCAGCATTGGCAACAAGGTTTATAACGCCAACAAGATTGAATACACTTCGGCTACATACACCAAGTTCTCGCAGTACCGCAACCTGAGCACCGACATGGAGTCAGGCAAGCGCTGGACCTACGTGAACGACGCCGGTCAGTTCGTGACCGACCCGGCCGAGCTGGCTGCCATGAACGCCAACACCACCATGTGGTCGCCCTACATGCAGCACTTCGTTCTGACCGACTGGGCTATCGAGAATGCCTCGTTCCTGCGTCTGAACACCCTGACTCTGGGTTACACCCTGCCCGCTAAGCTCATCAAGCGTGCCGGCATCACTAACCTGCGCTTCTACGTAACGGCTTACAACGTGTTCACCATTACCGGATACTCCGGTTCTGACCCCGAAGCCGACTGTATCCGTAAGACCAACCTCACGCCGAACGTTGACTACTCTGGTTATCCTCGTAGCCGCCAGCTCGTTGTGGGTCTGAACTTGAATTTCTAACATGAAGGAGGATTAAGAAAATGAAGAACTATATTAAATTATCAATAATGGCTTTGTCGCTCGTTGGTATCACCTCTTGCGACATGGACTCTCCGTCCATCTCTTCACTCGACGAGTCGTCTGTCTTCTCGGTCTATTCGCTGGCAGAGTCGGAGATTATGTCTATCCACGTCTCCTTCGGTGAGACAAACTCCTATCGCGGACGCTTCCTGCCCTACTACGGCATCAACACCGACTGCGAGTGGATTAACACGCCTTCCTATACTGACCGCCTGACGGACAAGTATGCACTGGCCAACTACGCTACCGCCCCCGGTAACGGACAGATGAACACCGAGACCAATGCCTACGCTAAGTTCTACGAAGGCATTGAGCGCGCTAACCTGGCCATCAAGGGCCTGCGCGAGTTCGGCGACATAGAGAACCGTCCCGAAATGGCACAGCTGCTGGGCGAGGCCCTCACGCTGCGTGCCGTCATCTACAACGACCTCATCAAGGCATGGGGCGACGTGCCCGCACGCTTCGAGCCCAACAACGCCGAGAACCTCTACAAGCCCCGCACCAACAAGGACATCATCTACAAGCAGCTGCTGGCCGACCTGAAGGAGGCCGAGGACTACTGCTACTGGCCCAACGAGAACGCCATTACCCGCTCGACGGAGCGCGTCAGCAAGGCATTCGTCAAAGGTCTGCGCGCACGTATCGCCCTCTATGCCGGCGGTTACGCCCTGCGTGGCGACGGCTATCGCCGCAGCAGCGACCCCGAGCTGGCTCCTGAGAAGATGTACCAGATTGCCAAGGAGGAGTGTCTCGACATCCTCAACAGCGGACGCAACAGCCTGGGCAGCTTCCTCGACAACTTCGTGAAGCTCTGTACTGACGACGTGACGGCCGGTGGCGAGAGCCTCTGGGAGATTCCCTTCTCTGAGGGTCGTGGACGCGTGCTCTACACCTGGGGCGTACGCCACCAGACGGAGGACCAGTACACCTACCAGCCCCGTGGCGGTGTGAACGGCCCGCTGCCGACGCTGTTCTACGACTTCGACGTCGATGATGCTCGCCGTAACATTACCTGCGTACCCTACCGTTGGGGCACGAAGGACGACGGTACAGCTACCAGCGTCAACAAGAATGGTAACAACTACAACATCACCACCGTTCCTCAGGTTATGAGCAACCCCACCGCGATGTACTTCGGCAAGCTGCGCTACGAGTGGCTCACCCGCTACGTCACCTCTACCAACGATGACGGTGTGAACTGGCAGTACATGCGTCTGGCTGACGTCTATCTGATGGCTGCCGAGGCTATCAACGAGCTCGACGGTCCGGCTGCTGCATGGCCTTACATGAAGCCCATCCTCGACCGCGCACTGCCTGCTCAGAAGGTGGCAGCCCTGCAGTCTAAGTACACCGCCAGCAAGACGGCCTTCTTCGAGGGCATCGTCGATCAGCGCGCCTTCGAGTTCGCCGGTGAGGCCCTGCGTAAGGCTGACCTCGTTCGCTGGGGTATCATTGACGCCAAGATGGCCGAGGCCAAGGAGAAGCTGACCCGTCTGGCTAACCGCGAGGGCGAGTACAGCGACCTGCCCGAGAAGGTGTATGTCAAACTCTACGAGGCTGACATGGAGATGCCCGCCGGTGCTATGACGTTCGATCCTTACAAGAAGCCCGTGGCCGGCGAGACGCTCGTCATCTACGGTATGAACCACGGCGATACGGACGACCAGGGTAAGGACATGAAGGATGCCGGCTTCGAGAGCAAGGCCTGGTTCCTGAGCAACGGCGAGCCGCGCATTACCAACGACATCATCGACGGTCTCTACGTACAGCAGCCCAGCATGAACTGCATCTGGCCCATCTGGACAGTGTTCATCACCAACAGCAACGGCATGCTGAACAACGAGGGCAACTATGGTCAATTGTCAGATTAATCAATAAAAGAAGCAAACAATGAAAAAGTTTAAGATATTCACAGTATGCGTGTTAGGGCTTGCAACAGCAGCCCTGACCGCTTGCAGCGACCAGAGCGACGAGATTACCGGCTACACGCTCAAGCGTAACCTCTCACCCATCAATCTGGAAGCTACCGGTGTAGGCGAGACGAATGCCAGCATACGCTGGACGGCCTCTGCCAACGCCACCGCCTACAACATGCTGATTTTCGCTGAGGACAGCATGTCGTACAACATGGAGGGCACTCCCGTCAAGAACATTCAGGGCATTCTGCCTGAGCAGATTCCCTACGCTGTTGACGGACTCTTCTTCGACACGAGATACACCGTTTACGTGCAGGCCATTACCGACGGTAACGACAGCCGCACCTCTACATGGAACGGTGCTTACTTCAAGACCAACACCAAGCAGTTCCTGAAGAACCCCCAACCCTCCGAGATAGCCGACCGCAGCGTTACGCTGAAGTGGGAGGTGGAGGAAGGCTTCGACGTTTCGACCATCGTCGTGGGCAGCATCACCCACAACATCACGGCCGAGGAGAAGGCCGCCGGCGAGGCTACCATCGAGGGCCTGACGCCTGAGACCACCTACACCGCTTACCTCTACTATAACGGCAAGCAGTGCGGTAACCGTACGTTCACCACCATCGCCGACCTGGCAGGTGCCATCATCGTACGTCCGGGCGACGACCTGAAGACGGTCATCGAGGACGAGGAGCTGGCAGCCGGTGCCGTCATCGCCGTCTATGGCGGTGAGTACCTGCTGAACTACAACGAGGACGAGGGTACGACGGGTGCCGTCAAGGTGACGAAGAACGTGACCATCAAGGGTATCTACCCCACCGACCAGCCCATCATCAAGGGTCGCTTCGAGATTTACGACGGTGCCTCGCTGAGCATCAGCCAGGCTGTCATCGATGGTAACATGAACTCTTCGACCGACCAGATCTTCAACTTCAAGACCGATGGCGTGAACTATGGCGCACTCGACATCCAGAACTGTGAGATTACGGGTAAGACCGACTGTAAGGGTATCATCTACCTGAACGTGGCCTCGACCGTTGAGTCCATCACCATCAACAACTCTATCGTCCACGGCATTGAGTGCAGCGGCGGTGACTTCATCGACAGCCGTAAGGGCCTGCCCAAGAAGCTGACCCTCACCAAGAGCACGTTCTACACCGTGGCTACGGCTCGTGACTTCATCCGTATCGACGATGCCTCCGATGCATTCGCCGGTGCTGCCGGTCCGGTGGTAACGGTTGACCAGTGCACGCTCTACAACGTGGGTGCCGGCGCTGCCAACTACCGTCTGCTCTACGTCCGCTTCATCGGCAATGAGCTCATCTTCACCAACAACGTCGTAGTAGGCACGAACTACAAGCGCGGCTTCACCAACCAGTCCAAGTCTGACCCCGAGCCCACCCTGCAGAACAACTACTACTTCAAGTGCGAGAACCTGACCTCAGCAGGTGCCGGTGCTGACGCTACCATCAGCTGGTTCGACACCGAGGGAACCATTGGCGACCCGGGCTTCAAGAATCCTGATGCCGGCGACTTCACGCTGAACGTTGACGGCGCTGCCTACAAGGGCAACGGCGGTGACCCGCGTTGGATTGTAGCCCAGTAAGCACTCCGCGTTTCTAAACAACAAACTACTGATTATATGAAAAGGACCCCTCAGGCACAATAATGTCTGGGGGGCCCTCGTTTATAGAGTATAGAACATTTATTACTACACCTATCCATATATGAAGAAACTTTTACTCATCCTGCTCATCCTGCTGCCCGTGGCCTCGCGGGCTCAGAACCGCAACCCCGAGCAAAGCTCGCCTACCCGTAGCCTTTCACAGGTTTGGTTGCCCGACAATGGCGACGGCACCTATCGTAACCCCGTCATCAATGCCGACTATAGCGACCCCGACGTCTGCGTGGGGGAAAGCCTCCCCCCCACCCCCTCCCAAGGAGGGGGAGCTATCAACTATTACATGACGGCCTCCTCGTTTCAGTGCGTGCCCGGTCTGCCTATCCTACATTCGCACGACTTGGTCAACTGGGAAATCATTGGCTATGCCCTCAAGGACCGGCTTTACGAGGGCGACGAGGCTCTCATCGAGCACTTCAACACTGTGCAGCACGGCAACGGTGTGTGGGCTCCCAGCATCCGTTACCACGACGGCTGGTACTACATCTACTGGGGCGACCCTGACTTCGGTGTCTATATGGTCAAGACCCAGAACCCTGCTGGCGACTGGGAGAAGCCCGTCTGCGTCATCAAGGGCAAGGGCATGATTGACACCACCCCGCTCTGGGACGACGACGGCCGCTGCTACTTGGTCAACGGCTGGGCTAACTCACGCGCCAAGTTCGCCAGCGTACTCACCGTGCGCGAGCTCAGCGCCGACGGTACACGCCCCATCAGCCAGCCCGTCATCGTGTTCGACGGCAACGGAACGGAGAACCGCACCTGCGAGGGTCCGAAGTTCTACAAGCGCGACGGCTGGTACTGGATTATGTGTCC
>CAMPCG010000150.1 GCA_946644025.1 uncultured Prevotellaceae bacterium
TTGTATTTGGTGCGGAAAATCATGTCTTCCTCGTTCGAGAGGTACGACTGGCTGCGGCGCTGCCCTTTCTGGTTGTAGACGGTCTTGAGCCGTTCGAGGATGCTTCCCCGTCCGGCGTTGGCGTGGTTGTCGGCCTCGTACATTATGGAGAGGACGTTCTTCACTTCCCCGTGCAGACCGTCGCGCTGGCAGTCGGACAGCTGCTCGGGCATACGCTGTTCATTTTTCTGAGGTGCGTTGGGGCGGCGCTGTACTGCCTGGGTCGGTCGGTCGTTGATGCGGCCACGCAGGTTGTCGTTGTTTTGGGCGGCCAAACAACCTGCAAATCCCAAGAATACGGCGATCGCCAGAACTTGCTTATTTTTCATAATATTCTTTATACTAATATGTTGTACTGACTTTTTGATGTATTTGAACGTATTTTTGCGAGTTCAAAGTTACGAAAAAAAACGGAAATGGGAAAAATTTAGTATCTTTGCACTGCAAAAAAAATTTAAACGTGCAATGGAAAGTGTTGTCTTAATCTGTTTTGTGGCTTACACGGTGCTGCTTTTTGCGGTGATGTGGCTCTCCTCGCGCAAGTCGGCGGGCAATGATGCCTTTTTCCGTGGGCAGCGCAAGTCGCCGTGGCTGGTGGTGGCTTACGGCATGATCGGGGCTTCGCTTTCCGGGGTGACGTTCCTTTCGGTGCCGGGAGGGGTGTACTACGGCCAGTTCACCTATATGCCCCTGGTGTTCGGCTATGTGCTGGGCTATGCGGTCATCGCCCTTGTGCTGCTGCCGTTGTATTACAGGCTCAGCCTCACCTCGATCTATAGCTATCTCGAGCAGCGTTTCGGTGTCGCTTCCGAGCGGACCGGAGCCCTCTTTTTCATTATCTCCCGCCTCATGGGGTCGGCGCTGCGCATGTATTTGGTGGTCTTTGTGCTTTACGAGTTTGTCTTCAGGGGATGGGGCGTGCCCTTCTGGGCTATCGCGGTGGTGTTCATCTGCATCATCCTGCTCTACACTTTCCGTGGCGGAGTGAAGACGGTGGTGTGGACCGACATGCTGCAGACCACCTTCCTGCTCCTTGCCGCCATCGCCACTGTGGTGGCCATTCTCCACGAGATGGACATCTCCCTGGCGCAGCTGCTCCGCCGTTCGGCCGAGGCGGGTTATACCCGCGTCTTCGAGACCGACCCCACTGCCGGCAAGTATTACTGGAAGCAAATCCTTAGCGGCATGTTCATCACCATCACCATGACGGGTCTCGACCAGGACATGATGCAGAAGAACCTCACCTGTAAGAATCTGCGCGATGCCCAGAAGAATGTGATGACCAGCAGCCTGTTGTTCATTGTCGTCAATCTGATTTTCCTCTGCCTGGGTGCCGCGCTGATTGCCTACGCTCAGAGCACCGGGTTCGAGCTGCCTGTGGATGCCAAGGGGCTTGTCATGGGCGACAAGATTTTCCCCTCCGTGGCTTTCCATCTTAGCACCTTCACCGCGGTGGTGTTCATCCTCGGCATGGTGGCGGCGGGCTATTCCAGCGCCGACGGCACGCTGACGGCGTTGACTACCACTTTCTGCTACGATTTCCTTGGGTTCGACCGCCGCGAGGAGTCCCGGTCGTCGGTGCGTCTGCGCCGCTGGGTGCATGTGGGCTTCGCCCTGCTCTACCTGCTGGTGATTATCGCCTTCCGTCCGTTCCACAACCAGTCGCTTATCGACACCCTCTTCGACATCGCCGGTTTCACCTACGGCCCGCTGCTGGGTCTCTACACCTTCGGTCTCTTCACCAAGCGGAAGGTGCGCGACCGCTGGGTGCCGCTGGTCGCGGTGCTGGCCCCCGTGCTCTCGTTTGCTTTGAAGAAGTATATGCCCCTGTGGACAGGCTACCATTTCGGGTTTGAGATTCTGCTAGTCAACGGACTGCTCACCTTCATCGGTCTGATGGCCATCAGGGTGAAGGAGAAATAGAATGTATTCATTGAAATAAATATTGTATAGATATGTTTCGTAAACTGCCATTCCTTTTTGCCGCAACGGCTTTGCTGTGGGGGTGCTATTCGGTCACCCCGGTCAGCGGCGACAACGGTGTGATGGGCGAGGGTGTGTTCTATTCCCTGCCCCGTACACAGATTTGTGTCGATGTCACCTACCAGTATTATGATTTGAAAGATGCTGTCTTCAGCGAGTATGCCTCCGAGATGCTCGCGCTGGACAATTTTGATGTCGACAAGCCTTACCGCATCCAGAATGTGTCGTCGTCCTATACCGTCGTCGCCGACCCCGACAATTACTATCTGGTCACCCCCAGCGGCATCTCCGTGCAGGTGGACAACCGCCATCTGCTCTGCGCCGTGGGCATGACCCCCAAGGAGGTGTCCGAGCAGCTGGGACCCGCCATGCAGGTCAATCAGCTCACCGACGGCGATGCCAAGCTGGTGCTGCATAACGCCACCGCCGACAAGATGCTGCCCACCTACAACCTCTACGACCGCACAGACACTTTCTATGTGCGTGGCGACCGTCCCGGCCAGCCTACGGGTCTCTCCACTAAGAAGGCTCCCCGCTCGCTGCGCCAGCGTGCCCAGCGTGCCGCCGAGGAGATTGCCGAGCTCGAGGACACCCGCGCCGACATCGCCCTCTCCGACCGCTATACACCCGAGGGGAAACGCGAGCTGCTCCACCAGCTGGAGGAGAAGGAGGCTGTCCTCCTGGCTCAGTTCATCGGCAAGCCTGTCGTCGAGACCGTCCATTTCTTCATCGACCCCAAGCCCGCCAGCAGCGCCAAGGACTCGGTGCAGCAGTTTGTCCTCTTCTACTTCTCGCGCAGCGAGGGGATCTGCGAGAGCGACGACTACGATGCCCTCCCCGTGGTCTGCACCCTGCGTCCCGACAAGACCATGCAGCAGGTGCGCGCTTTCAGCCGCCATCCCAAGCGGCTCGCCTTCTTCTCCAAGCACAACTTCCAGTACCGTCTGCCCTCCCTGGCGCAGATGAAGCTGTCGTGCGAGCTCTTCGACTATCAGGTGACGCTCCCCGTTGCCCAGTTCGGCCCGGTGGTCGATTTGCCCCATCGCCATTTCAAGGCCCTGTTCGACCCAACTACCGGCGCCATTGTTTATTTTGAGAATTGAGAGTTGAGAATTGAGAAGCCTTCAAGCAATAAATTATAAGAGGTTGTCATAAGGTGAATTTCTACACGACCATACTCGGCTCCGGTGCCGCACTGCCTACCGTCGCCCGCCACTGCAGCGGACAGGTGGTGAACGTCAACGGCTTCAGGATGCTCTTCGACTGCGGCGAGAACACCCAGACCCAGCTCCGCGTCTATCACCAGAAGATGCAGGGCATCTCGCACATCTGCCTCACCCACCTCCACGGCGACCATTTCTTCGGGCTCCCCGGACTAGTGAGCAGCATGCACCTCTGCGGACGGCAGCAGCCTGTCGACGTCTACGCTCCCGCCGGCATCCGCGACGCCATGAACCTGCTGATGCAGGTCTCCGGGAGTCATATCGAGTTCGAGCTCAACTACCACGAGCTCTCGTTCACCGAGGGCATCCAGCTGCTTTTCGAGTCGCCATTGTGCCGCGTGTATGCCTTCCCGCTGCTCCATTCCGTCCCCACCTACGGCTATCTTGTCGAGGAGAAACCCCGCGGCAAGAACCCCGTCCGCCGCTACGCCTATTGCACCGACACCACCTACGACGAGCGTTTCCTCCCCTATATCGAGGGGGTGAACCTGCTGTGCATGGAGAGCACCTTCGACCACTCTTTCGACAGTGTGGCACGCGAGAAGCTGCATTGCACCACCGTCATGGCGGCCACGATGGCAAAGAAGGCTAATGTGGGACAGTTGCTGCTGACGCATATCAGCGCCCGCTTCAAGGAGCCGGAGAAGCTGCTGGCCGAGGCGCAGGCCATTTTCCCCGCCACGCTCATTGCCGCCGACGGCGATACGCACGAGGTGCGCTACCGCTCCTGAGCGGCTTCGTCGTCGTGACGCTTCGGGTCGATACGCTCCACCACTGCCGTCCGTCCGGTCACTCTGAATTTGATTTCACACCCGCCGTATTCCATTCCGTACAGCCGTCCGGGGTCGTGCTGGTACTGCGGCCGTGGGTCGTGGGCGAGCAACGCTGTCAGACTTGGCCGCAATGCAGGCGGAAGGACCTCCAGCAGCTCCTGCGGGCATTGCACCTCGAGCAGGGAGTCGGCAGCCTGTGGGGCGAAACCGCTTCGGGCGTCGGGATGGCTGTCGGTATAGGGCAGGTAAGGCTTGATGTCGTAGATGGGAGTGCCGTCCATCAGGTCGGCTCCCGTCACATGCAGCACGGCACCCAGGGTGGCATGCTGCTCGATGGCTGTCAGCCGCACCGACGACAGTCCCAGGGCGTTCGGACGGAAGGGACTGCGAGTGGCGAAAACCCCCATGCGGCGGTTCCCTCCCAGCCGTGGCGGCCGGACGGTGGGCGACCAACCCTGCCTCACCGCTTCGCTGAACTGCCAGATGAGCCAGATGTACTCGAAATCCTCCAGTCCCCTCACCGCTTCGGGCACCCGGTATTCGGGCTCGAAGACGATGCGTGCCGGGGTGTCGACGATGCCCGCCTGACGCGGGATGCCGAACTTGGTGGCAAAACAGCTCTCTATATGGGCAATGGGGTGCATCGTGTGCTGTGCTTTTAGAACTGTAGGTAAGGGGCCAGCCAGTACATCAACGAGGTGCTCAGAATCCCCAGTCCGGCACCTGCCAGCACGTCGCTGGCCCAATGCCGGTTGTTATACATGCGCAGCAGACCCACGCCTGTCGCCACGGCATATCCTGTGATGGCGATGGCGGGATACTCCTCGCCATACTCCCGTCGCAGCATTTCCGCGCCGAAGAAGGCGGTCATCGTATGCCCCGAGGGGAAGCTGGTGAACACCCCCGGATAGGGGCGCTCCCTACAGATGGTGTATTTCAAGCCGTTGGAGAACAGCACGGTGAACAGGGCGCTTCCGGCTCCCAGGCACACCATGTCGCGCCAGTTGTGGCGGCTCTCCAGTCCGCAGGCTTTCAGCAGCACCACCGACGAGATGGGGACGTACTGCAGGAGGTTCTCCGCCTCGTACCGCTTGTGGCCGTCCAGCTGCAGCCAGTCGCGCAGCTGGATGTCGATGTTGTCGTGGAGCGACGGGGAGGAGGCCACGGTAGCCCCTCCCGCCAGCAGCAGGGTGGGGGCCACGGTCTGGCCCCACGTCAGCCGGTGGTCGTAGTGACACGTCAGGCAGTCGCTGCGCTGCCCCGCTGCCGCCAAGGGCCGCAGGACCGTCGCCAGCAGCAGCACGCCGAGCAGCGTGGTGTGTATATGGCTTTTCGTCATCTGCATGTCAGTACTCCGTTGTTCAGCTGCGGCACCACGGGACAGGTGTTGCACTTGAAGGCGAAGAGGATGTCCGCTTCGGCGCCGAATCCTATCAGCCGCTGCACATGGCTGGCGTGGCGCAGGCTGTAGGTGTAGGGGTCGCCCTGGCAGGCGTCCCACAGGGCCACGGCCATCGCCACGGCGTCGTGGTGGCTCGTGTATAGGCCGCTGGACAGCAGCCGCCGGCATAGGGCGCCGGCAAAGAGGGTGTCCTCAATCGAGAAGTCGTTCTTCCACCCGCTGCAGAGGATCACCAGGTCCTGGGGCTGGGCGAGCAGCCGCTCCGAGAGGGCGTCGATATTGGCGAAACAGCCCACCAGCGTGCGGTCGGCGTCACCTCCGCGCAGGATGGAGACGGTGCCGTTGGTGGTGCTGTAGGCGATGCGCTTGCCGTGGAGGTCGGTGGACATGTATTCCGTTGGGGAGTTGCCATACTCGGCGTCGCCAATTTTCCTGCCTCCGCGCTCGGCGGCCCGCAGGTAGCCCTGTGCGCGGTAGGGTTCCAAGGCCTCGAGGCTGTCAAGGGGCACGATGCACTCCGCGCCCGCCTGGAAAGCGGCGCAGATGGCCGTGGTGGCCCTCAGCACATCGACGGCCACAGTGGTATGCCCCTGCTTGAGGGTGCGCCACTCGTAGAGGGCGGGGGTCAGCGAAAGCTCAATCTGTGAAACACTCATTTCCAAAAGCGTCTTCTGAGTAGTCTGAACGTTCGATGCTGCCGTCGGGATTGATGGTGAAGCTATAGAACACGGGGTTCGACGAGATATAGCGGTCGTGCTGGAAATGCCAGCGGCTGATGCTCGTAGGCAGGTTGCGCAGGGCAAAGTCGTTCATCTGCTCCAGTAGGATGCAGCGGTGGGCGAGCTTGCTGCCCATGCCGCTCCGGTCGATGAAAGCCTGGTCAGTCGACAGCTCCACAGGCTCCCCTTTCACGTCCACAGGCTGCATCTTGTCGCCGCGCACCCAGACGTGCATCAGCTCCACGCCGCTCTTGGTGGAACGCAGCGTGTATTCGGTGTATACCACGATCTCGTTGATTTCCGGCTGCTGCCATTTGTGGATGGCCGTGAGCAGCACGGCGTCGATGCCGTAGGAGCTGTGGAGCATGGAGATGTCGGCGTTCATCAGCTTGTTGTAGTCCAACCCCAGCTTCTCGACGAGGATGTCGGAGGTGAGGGGGGCGGTGGCGTAATAACCCTGGCTCGACAGGGGGTAGGAGAGGGTCTGCCGCATATAGTGTGCCGCGGCGGAAAGCTCGTCGTTCAGCACCCTGTCCTGAGTGGTCTTCACCATCGGACGCTTGGCGTTGTCCTGCACGGGTGCCACGAGGATGGTCACGGGCTTCTCGCGGTACAGTTCGTTGTAGGTGGTCACCTTCTTCTCGCTCTTGCACGACACGGCAAGCAGCAGGGCGACCAGAGGCAGTAGGTATTTGATTCTCGGCATGGCGGTGTGTGGGCTATTGGTTCTCTATTTGTTTAGCGGCGCGTGCGATGCTGTCCTGCATGGCCTTCTCGGCGGCCTTGGCCTGCCGTTCGGCTTCGCGTTGCGCCTTCAGGGCCTCGCGTTCGGCCTTCTGCGCCTCGCGCTGTGCTTCGCGTTCGGCCTTCTGTGCCTCGCGTTGAGCCTCGCGCAGGGCTTTCTGCTCCTCGCGTTGGGCTTCGCGCTGCGCCTTCTGCGCCTCGCGTTCAGCCTCGCGTTG
>CAMPCG010000151.1 GCA_946644025.1 uncultured Prevotellaceae bacterium
CGGCGAAGTCACCGGTGGCGGAGGCGGCGATATACGCGTACTCTCGTACGAGCGCGTCACCATGGACGACGGCTCGCAGATGGACGTAGCCACCGTCAGCATGAACGGCCAGCAGGCCGCCATCGTAGATGTTGATCTGGACGGCTGGGCTGACGGCATGATGGCCGACTACAACAGCGACGGCAACATCAGCGAGGACGAGATACAGTCGTTCCAGGGTACCGATGTGCAAATCAGCATGGGCGACCTGGCCGCCGTGGCCGAGCAGAACAACGTGAGCAACGACCCGGGCAACGGCCCTTCGAGCGAAGTCGTGGTCTATGAGGAAGGCTTCGAAGGCGACGACACCGGAGAAAGCGGAGAAAGCGGAGAAGGTGGAGACGTCATCATCGGAGAAGGAGAAACAGACACAGACATCTATCCTGAGGACGACCCGAACCTCCTCATGACCAGCAACGAGGGCACTGACGGCACCCTGCCCGACTACTGCAACACGGGCGACGTGAGCGACGTGGTGGGCGACAGCGACGACATGCTGCTCGTCTGACGCGGCCTACACCTTATTATAATAATAACAACTAAAAAAAGAATACGACTATGGCAACGAATGAAGAAACCATCATCCTGGGTTTAGGAAACCAGAACCAGAATAACAGTCAGACGCCCCCGCCGCGTCCTAACACCGCTAACGCCGCCGGCCAGCAGCAACAGCCGCGGCCGCAACAGCCGCAACGCCCGCAGCAGGCCTACCGCCCGGCTTACCAGCCGCAGAGCAGCGACAGCAGCCAGACCTGGATGCGCGTCGTGGTAGGTGGCGTGGCAGGCATCCTGTTCGGCTCGGTCAGCGCCGTGGGCGCATCGGCTGCCTACCAGCACTTTGCCAACGGCGAGGAGCCGGAGCCCGAAGTAGATGTCAACCTGGACGACGTGCCCGTCACCCCCGAAAACGAGGGCCACTACACGATGAGCAACGGTCTGGAGGTAGCCGAGGTGAGCGACTCCATGTCGTTCGGCGAGGCCTTTGCCGCCGCCCGCGCCGAGGTAGGCCCCGGCGGTGTGTTCGTATGGCACGGCGGTGTCTATGGCACCTACACGGCCGACGAGTGGAACAGCATGAGCACGGCCGAGCACAACGAGTTTGCACAGCTCTCGCAGCCCGCCATCAGCGAGAACGTCACCGCAGCGCCCGCCAACAACGTTGACGTGGTGCACCACGAGCCCGACGTACACATTCATAACGCTGCCAACGGCGACGACGATGTCTCCATCGTGGGTGTCGAGGAGGTAACACTCTCCGACGGCTCCACCGCCACGCTGGCCCAGGCTAACGTGGATGGCCACGACGTCTATATGGTCGATGTCGATCAGGACGGCACGTTCGACGTGGCAGCCATGGACGCTAACGGCAACGGACAACTCGACGACAACGAAGTCATGGACATCTCCGGCCAGGGCATGGGCATGAGCGGCGGCAGCGGCATGGCTACCACCGTGAGCGACCCGGGCACCGACGACGGACTGCTGACCGACGCCTCCATGGGGTCGGACGGCATGCCCGACTACATGAACGATGCCGGTGGCGACCTCTTGGTATAAACCCCGAAACACGTTACCGCTATGAACAGAAGAACTGTCATACTGGCGCTCCTGATGCTGGTGCTGGGCCTCGGCCCGGCGCTGGCTCAGACGCAGAAGAAGGTCAACAAGATATACATCGTGACCTGCGGCATTGCCGACTACCCGGGCTACGACATGGACCTGGCGCTCTGTGCCAACGACGCAAAAACCATCAAGCAGGTGTTCGAGAAGAACAAGAAAGCCAGCTGCATCCTGCTCACCAACTCGCAGGTGACGAAGGCCGCCGTGCTCAACGCCATGAGGACGCAGTTTGCCAAGGCTACGAAGAACGACGCCATCCTCTTCTTCTACAGCGGCCACGGAGCACCCGGCCAATTGGTGTTCTACGACGGACTTATAGAGTACAAAGACATCAAGAACATCATGGCCAAGAGCAAGGCGGGCTCGAAGATGATCTTCGCCGATGCCTGCTTCTCGGGCAAGATGCGCAACGAGCAGCGCACGAACCACAACACCAGCGTGCCGGCCAACCTGAGGAACACGGAGGTCATGTTCTTCCTCTCCTCGCGCTCGGACGAGACCAGCATTGAGCGCCCCAGCATGAAGAACGGCTTCTTCACCGCCTACCTGCAGCGCGGACTGCGCGGCGGGGCCGACGCCAACCGCGACCGCACCATTACGGCCCGCGAGCTCTTCAACTTCGTAAGTCAGGGCGTGAAGAAAATCTCCAACGACAAGCAGCACCCCGTCATGTGGGGAAAGTTCAAACACAACATGCCCGTCATCTCCTGGTAACAAATAACGAACGTAAGACCTATACACACACAACGATATGGAAGTAACAAGAATAAAGTGTCCGAAATGCCAAGCACAGCTGGACGTAAAGAACAAACTGAACGTAGCCCAGAAGGTCATCAAGTGTCCCAGCTGCGGCGCACAGATCATGGTGCGCTTCAAGCAGCAGGCACCCCCACAGGACGACGGACACACCATCTACGGCGGCACCGTGCGCCAGCCGCAACAGCCGCACTCTGCCATGGCGCTGGGCGGATTCCTGGTACTGGGCGGCGTACGCTACGCGCTGAACATTGGCCGCAACACCATAGGCCGCAAACCGGAAGACACCAACGCACCCGCCAAGGCCACCGTGGCACTGCCCACCAACGGCGACAAGACCATGAGCCGTCTGCACGCTGTCATTGAGACCATGAAGATGCCCGACGGCTCCATACGCGCCATCATCAGCAACGGCGAGAACAAGAACCCCACCTTCGTGGCCGGCGTGCTGCTGAACGGGGCCGACAAGCTCATACTGAAGAACGGCGCCGAAATCAGAATGGGCGGAGTCACCATGCGTTACGAGATACCCGTCTAACCCCACAAAAACAATAAAACACAGAGGACGTTATGAAATTCAGAATATCACAGCCACAGGCTATACACCAAATAGGTAGCCGACCCACTCAGGAAGACTCCATCTTCCCCGTACTTAACGCTGCCACCACCAACGACCGGCTATTCATACTCTGCGACGGAATGGGCGGACACGAGTCGGGCGAAGTAGCCAGCGGAACGGTCTGCAAGACCATGAGCGACTACATACTGAGCCGCATGCCCGCCGACGGCGTGCTCGAAGACCAACTCCTGGAGGAAGCCCTCAGCGCCGCCTACGCTGCCGTTGACGCCAAGGACACCCACGGGCTCAAGAAGATGGGCACCACGCTGACCCTGCTCTCCATGCACAAGGGCGGCGTAACCGTAGCACACATCGGCGACAGCCGCATCTACCACCTCAGGCCCTCGACGGGGGAGATACTCTACCGCTCGCGCGACCACTCGCTGGTCTATGACCTCTTCGAGGTGGGCGAGCTGACCTTCGAGGAACTGCGGACGGCCAAGAACAAGAACGTCATTACGCGCGTCATCATGGCCAACCAGGAGCGACCCTCGAAGGCTGACATTGTACACATTACCGACGTGGAACCGGGCGACTATTTCTACCTCTGCTCCGACGGCATGCTGGAGCAGATGGACGACGACGACCTCATGGCCATCTTCAGCAGCCAAAAGACCGACGACGAGAAGCGCAAGCTGCTGACCGGAGAGACCATCGACAACAGCGACAACCACTCGGCTTACTTCATACACATAGAGTCGGTGGAGCGCGAGCAGGGCGACAACCTGCTGGTAAGCGACGAGGCCTCGTTCCGCGCCGCCAACAAGGTGTTCATGGCCGAGCGCGAACAGCAGGGCGCCACAGCCATGATGCCACCGGCACCGCCCGTGGCCGACGAGGTGCCCGTAGGCGAAGAGGAGGTGGTCCAGGTAGTGGCCCACGAGCCAGAGCCCCCGCAGGCCATTCCGCCACAGCCGCAGATGCACCAGGCACCGCCGCAGTACAACCAGACGGCCCCCCTGCCACCCACGAAGAACAGTGGCGGCGGCGGAGCCATGAAGTGGGCCATCATCGGCGTGCTGTTCATTGCAGTCATTGCGGCAGCCGGCATTCTCTTCTTCCTGCTGAAGGGCAGCGACGACAAGCCCGCGCCACAGGCACAGCCGCAGGAAATCAACCTGCCCGTGAAGCCTACCCCGGCACCCTCGCGCCAGCAAGACCTGGACGAGGACGACTACATGCAGCCCAGCGCCACGACGCCAAGCCGGCCGGCACGCACTACGACAACCACACCAGCAAGACCTGCCAACACAAGCCCGTCGAAGATTAACCAAAGCCACATAGACCAGATTAACACGGGCGGCAAGCACGACGACCCCAACAAGCCCGGCAAGGTGAAGCCTAACACGCAGCCCCAGAAGCCAGCCCCAGGAAAGGACAGCGACACCCACATTAACGACCCCTTCACGGAACCTTCCGACGACTAACCAACAATCCAATAACACTTATTCTATTATGAAGACAAACCTTATCAAAACCACCACGCTGTTGCTGATGGCTGCTTTTATCGGCATACAGACGGCAGGAGCTCAGGGCACCATCACCAAGCCCAACAAGCCCGCGCCAAAGCCAAGGACGAACACCAACACCAGCACCACGCGCCCCACCCCCCGCACCAACACCAGCACCAACAGCGGGACGAGGCGTGACGCCATGTCGGGTGTCACCATCACCAAGATAGAGATTGGCAACGTGACCTACAACGGCGAGATGCTGACCTACTACGGCAACACGCTCTACGAGAACGACATGAAGTACGCCAAGCCCCGACTGACCTACAACTGCACAAGGGCAGCCAGCGACGTGACGCTCTACACAAAGATTTACCGCCCCGACGGCTCGCTGGTCACCAACAGCTCGTCGCCCACGGGCTACACCACGACCGACGATGCGGACTTCACCACCGGCACCGCACAGACACTCGCACTGCCCGGATGGGGCAGCGACGACGGCGGCTACTACGAGAAGGGCATCTGGCGCTGGGAGATATGGTTCAACGGGCGCAAGCTGGCCTCGACGTCGTTCTCCGTCTATAGCGGCGGCACGGGCGTAACGCCGTCGAACTCTTCAGGCACCAGCGGCTTCGAATTCTACGGCACCACGCGCAGCTATACCGACGAGGCAAAGGCCCTGTCGTACATCACCACCACCATCAAGGAGTGGGGCGACAACGGCTGCCGCACGGGAGCCATCAGCGAGGACGAGCGCGGCGTGGCCATCTACGGCAAGAACGGCTACTGCTACACCGGTGCCTGTCCCGAGGGTCTGAAGAAGGCCATCAAGGAGTATAACGAGAAAGAGTATCGCATCTCGGACGTCACCGTCACCGACTCGGGCTGGTGGTGCGTCGTGTGGAACGACAACGGCTACCGTGGACACATGCCCGACAAGATGTCGGAAATGATGAAGCAGTACAACAACGACGGCGAGACCATCTACAGCGTGTCTATCTGCGAGAACGGCAACTTCGTCATCGTGACCGACAAGCACTGGTATGCCTCGCACGAAACGGACAACGCCAACCTGCAGCGTGCCTACGACAAGTTCGGAACCATACGCAGCTGCTCGGTCACGAACAAGGGCTTCGTGGCCTGCTGCGACCGGGGTGTCTATTACAAGGACATTCCCACCAACGTGGAGACGGCCCTGAAGGAACAGGACTTCCGGCCGAAGGTGGTGAAGTTTACCGATAGCGGAACGTACCTCATCACCGACGGCGACAAGCAGCGCTCGTGGTACATGTAAGAAGAAACAGTAAATCGAAAATCCGTAAATCGAAAATCCGTAAATCGTAAATAACAAACAGATGGATACACAACAGAATTCACTACTGCGACAGGGAGCACAGCTCCAAAACGGTCGATACACCATAGTCCGCGTGCTCGGACAGGGCGGCTTCGGCATTACCTACCAGGCCATCACGAAGGAGAAAGTAACCGGCAACCTGGGCGAAATGGAAGTCGAGGTGCCCGTGGCTGTCAAGGAGTTCTTCATGAAGGACAGCTGCCTGCGCGACCAGACTAACAACAACGTCTCGCTGCCCTCGACGGGCAGTACCGAGCAGTTGGACAAGTACCGCCAGAAGTTCATCAAGGAGGCTCACAACCTTGCCTCGCTGAACCACCCGAACATTGTGCACGTGGCCGACGTGTTCGAGGAGAACAACACGGTCTATTACGTCATGCAGTTCCTCAAGGACGGCTCACTGCGCGACAAGCTGAAGGCCCAAGGGCGGCTGAGCGATGCTGACGCCAGGCGCTACATCACCCAGATAGCCGAGGCGTTGCACTACATGCACAACGACAAGCACATGTGCCACTACGACGTGAAGCCGGGCAACATCCTGCTCAACGGCGACAAGGCCATGCTCATTGACTTCGGCATATCGAAGAACTACACCTCCGACGGACGCGAGACCAGTGCCACGCCCGTAGGACTGAGCAAGGGCTTCGCTCCCCTGGAGCAGTTCCAGCAGTCGCTGCAGGACTTCTCGCCCGTCTCCGACATCTACAGCCTCGGTGCCACACTCTACAACCTCGTGACCGGCGAAGTGCCCCCCGAGGCATCGACCGTCAACGAGGAAGGACTGGGCCAACGCCCTGACTACGTGGAGGAGCAGACGTGGAAGGCCATCGTGGCCGCCATGCAGCCCCGCCGCAAGGACCGCCCGCAAAGCATGCAGCAGTTCATCGACATTCTCTACAACCAGAACGTGGCACAGCCCGAAGCGGCAGCCGCTGTCGTGGAAACTGGCGACGAGACCATGGTAGGCGGCACGCCACTGCCCCCCGCCATTGAGGAGGAGGAGGACGACGAGGTAGTAGTGTCGCAGGCTGCCCCGCAGGTTCAGGGTGTCATGCCCCCACCCCCGCCCATTCCGGGAGTGACACCGCAGCCAGCCCCCGCCTACACCCCCGCAGGCGGTGCTGACAACGAGGCCACCCAGTACTACGGACAACACCCAACACCCAACACCCAACACCCAACGGCCAACACCCAACACCCAACACCCA
>CAMPCG010000152.1 GCA_946644025.1 uncultured Prevotellaceae bacterium
GGGGGAGCCGATGGACAATCTCGACGCCGTGCTTCGTGCTACGGAGATTCTCACCGCTGCCACAGGCTATGCCTGGAGCCCCAAGCGCATCACCGTGAGCAGCGTCGGCGTGAAGGACAAGCTGAAGCGCTTCCTCGACCAGAGCCAGTGTCACGTGGCCATATCGCTGCACTCTCCGCTGCCAGACCAGCGGCTCCAGCTGATGCCGGCCGAGAAAGCCATGCCCATAGAGCAGACGCTGCAGCTGCTGCGCCAGTACGACTTCACCCACCAGCGCCGTTGCTCGTTTGAGTACATCTGCTTTGCCGGACTGAACGACACACCGGCCCATGCCCGCGCCATCGTGAGGCTGCTCGATGGTCTGGAGTGCCGCGTCAATCTTATCCGCTTCCACCAGATACCGGGCGTAGACCTTCCCGGCAGTGACGAGCAGCGCATGGAGCAGCTGCGCGACACGCTCACGCGCCATGGCATCACCACCACCATCAGGGCCAGCCGGGGACAGGACATCCTGGCAGCCTGCGGACTGCTCTCAACAGCCCACCAATCCCGTCAGACATCTCATTAACCCCACAAATATATCCACAGATGGAACAACAGAACAGAAAACCCCGCGTAGCAATCACCCACGGCGACATCAACGGCGTGGGCTATGAAGTGATACTCAAAACATTTGCCGACCCAGCCATCCTGGAGCTGTGTACCCCCATTGTCTATGGTTCGCCCGAAGTGGCCCGCTTTCACGGTAAGATCCTTGGCCTGGAGACACCCTTCGTCGTCGTTGGCGATGCCGCCGAAGCAAAAGACGACCAGCTGAACATGGTCGACACCGTCGGCCAGGAGATAAAGACGGACCTTGGACAACCCACGCCCGAGTCGGCACAGGCAGCCTTGGGAGCCATCGACCGTGCCCTCGACGATTACGGAAAAGGTCTTTTCGACGTTCTTGTCACTGCTCCGGTTTTCAAGAACAGCATCCAGGGGTTCAACGGCCACACTGCCTACATCGAGAGCAAGGCTGGCGAGGGCAAGCACGGGCTCACCATCCTGATGAACGACGACCTGCGCGTAGCCTTAGTGACCAATAACGTGGCCATCAAGGACGTGGCCGAGTCCATCACGAAGCAAAAGATTGTAGAGAAGGCCCAGCTCTTCCATCAAGCCCTTCTGCGCGACCTTCGCGTAAGCAGTCCGCGCATTGCCGTGCTGTCGCTCAACCCCCGCTGTGGCGAGGACGGCGTGCTGGGCACAGAAGAGCAGGAAATCATCATCCCCGCCATCAACGAGCTGGTGGGCCAGGGCCTGCAGGTGTTCGGTCCCTACGCTGCCGACGACTTCTTCGGCCGTAGCAGCTACTACCGCTTCGACGGCGTGCTGGCCATGTATCACGACCAGGGCCAGACGCCCTTTAAGGCCGTAGCCTACGAGAACGGTGTGCGCTTCACCACCGGCCTGCCTCTTGTGCGCACCGCACCCGCTCACGGAGCCAACTTTGCCGCTGCCGGTAAGGGCATCACCGACGAGCAGTCGCTGCGTAACGCCATCTATACCGCCATCGACGTGTGGCGCAACCGTCAGAACTACGACGAGCCGCTGCAGAACCCGCTGCCGAAGCTCTACCATGAGCGCCGGGACGAAAGCGAGAAAGTGCGCTTCAGCCAGCCGCGTCCGCGCGACCAGTTCCGCAAGCAGGAAGATAAAGAAGCAAAGACTGAAGAGTAATTAGAACAGCGGCTCTGCCGTGCAGGCATTAGGAGCGCGTACACGCATGATGCGTGCCAGTGTGGGGGCTATGCGGTCTGTGGTCACAGGTTGTGACACGCGCATAGCCTCCACTTTTGCGCCGTAGAAGATGATGGGGAACTGTACGAACGAGGAGCGCGTGTACTCGCTTTCGCCCGTGTTCTCTGTGAGCACGCGCCAGCCGGGAGCCGTCTCTATCACCAGGTCGCCGCAGCGCTCGGGGTAGTAGCCGCTGCGCACCAGCTGAATCTGTTCGTTGCTGATGGTGAGCAGCTGTAGCGACGTGTAGACATTGCGCACGCCCTGCATCATCACCAACAGCTCCTGTGCGCGGCTGGTGGCGTTGGCAATACTTATTTTCTTCGTGTCGAGCAGCGAGTGGCTCAGGAAGATGTGGTTGCGGAATGTCGCTTCCACATACTTGCCCGGCCCCCAGATGGCTCCCAGGTACATGTTCAGCAGGTCGGCGGTGCGACTCATGTAGAATGTTCCCGTCGGGATGCGGTATTGCTGGTAGTCGGTTTCCTCCTTTGTCTGGCTGTAGCCTGTGCCGGTGAGCACGAAGAGCACGTTGTCGTGGCCTATGCTTTTCTCCACCATCTCCACGAGGCGGGCTATCTCGGCGTCGAGTCTCACATAGGCGTTCTGTAGCTCGTATCTTTCCGTGATTTCTGCTGCCTCGGCGTAATAGGTCAGGCAAATCAGGTCGGTGGCGTCGTCCATGCCCATTGCCGTTGCCGATATGCAGCGCAGTGCCATGCTGGTCACGCTGGTGTTCACCGCCGCACTGTTCTTGTAGGCTTTGTATCGCTGTTCGGTCTTATTGTTGCCCTTCTTCTTCGGCAGGTCGCTGTCGTTCAGTTCTATGGGCGCGTCGTTCACCCACGTCGGCAGCGACTTCATGTAATATTGCGACGAGCACCACACGCCCCGTTCGTCGTCTATCCACAGTGCTCCGTCGGCAGCATGTCCGGCCGAGAGCACGGCGGCGTCGCTGTAAGGTGCCACTGCCCATACCTGCGCCATGCCTTTTGTCGCCACCTTCAGCTCGTCGCCCAGTGTCGAGCAGTTCATGGCCTCGGGCGATGCCGTCTCGGCTGTGTGCAGTCCGCTGTATCGCTCGTCGGCCACGCACCACCGGGGGCGCAGCGTCTCGCGTTGCAGCCATCGCTGTCCCACGATGCCGTTATAATAGGGCGACACCCCTGTAGCCACGGTGGCTATGGCCGACGCGCGGTCTATCGGTGCGAAAGGGTAGGAGGCACTTCCGCAGACCATACCCTGGTTCGTCAGCCTGTTGAATCCGCCGTTGGTGTAACGCTGTGAGAAGGCATCGAGAAGGTCGTTGCGCAGCTGGTCGACGGTTATGCTCACCACCAGGCGGGGAGCATTGCCCGTCGCAGTCCATCCGGCGTCGGTCGAAAAGGAGCGAGGCTGGCCTATAATGCTGCTCAGGCCGCAGCAAAGGAATACTACTGTGAACAAGAGTTTAGAGTTCATTGTCGGGGGTATTGTGAGATTCAGCTTGCAAAATTACGAACTTTTCGACAAACCGTCAAACAATTCTCTCCTTATTTCTTGTCCATATCAAAAAAAATAAATACTTTTGCAAGCCATAAAAACTTCAGGACTGATAACAATCAATTTAAAACGCAGGAAATGAAAAAGACCAAGAGACTTTTATCTGTTATCATGGCCATGATGGCCATGGCGAGTGTTTCACCAGCATGGGCCCAGGGTATGCGTGTTCCCGTGCAAGGTGACATCCTTACCTCTCGCGGCGACGTCAACGGCGACGGTTACGTCGACATTGCCGACATCGGCTCCATTATCGACATCATGTCGGGCAAGAGCATCATCTCAGAGTCGTTGTCCGAGTCGGGCGACGAAGTGACGTTCACCATCCTTGGCTTCCCCATCAAGATGTACAGGGTGAAGGCCGGTACTTTCACCATGGGCAGCTCGGACTTCGACACCGAGAAGTGGCCTCGCAAGGTGACCATTACCCAGGACTTCTTCATTGCCGAGACCGAGGTGACACAGCGCTTCTGGACGGCCCTGATGGGAGAGGCCCATATACCTACCACCAGCGGCTATACGCAGTGGATTCCCACCTTCGGTATGGGCGATGACTATCCGGCTTATTTCCTCTCGTGGGACCTTTGCCAGGAGTTCATCGGCAAGCTCAATGCCCTCACCAAGCGTCAGTTCCGTCTGCCTACCGAGGCCGAGTGGGAATATGCCGCACGGGGCGGACACAAGAGCCAGGGATTCAAGTTTGCGGGAAGCAACGACTGTGCCGAGGTGGCCTGGTACGAAGAGACGTCGGCCCTGCCGGGTATCGGCTCTGCCTACTACGGCTCACAGCCTGTGAAGACGAAGAAGCCCAACGAGCTGGGTCTCTACGACATGAGCGGAAACCTCATGGAGTGGTGCTCTGACTGGTATCAGAACTCGTACTCCACAGCTACCCTGAAGGACCCCAAGGGACCTGAGACAGGCGTGGGCCGCGTATTAAAGGGTGGCAGCTGGGGAACAAGCGACACGTTCTGCCGTCCGTCGGCCCGTCAGGCATCGGCCCCGAACAAGCAGTTTCAGGGCAACGGACTGCGCCTGGTCTTGACACCCATCTACGAATAGGGATTGTTTTATTGATAACAACGGATTAAGACAGACTACAGACCCACCCCCCTGACCCTTCTTAGGGCATGAGGGTGGGTCTGTGTCAATTCCTGAGTGACGCTCAGGGCACCAGCTCTACATGCTTGATGCGCTGTCGGCGCCAGGTATAGATGGCGTGCAGGTGTCCGTCGCGGGTCTGAATGATGCTGGGGTAAGAATACTGCGATATGGGCGAGTCTTCCAAGGTCACCCATTGGTTCCAGTGCAGTCCGTCGTCAGAGCGGAGAATACTGAGGGGCGTTCGCGCCCCTTTTTGTTTGTCGGGCTCTATGGGCCAGTCGTTGCAGACGAGGGCGTAGGAAGCCCCCCCTACTGTCCCCGAGGGGGCTTCATTAGATTTGGGCGCAGGGCCTATCGTGCCCCTCTTGGGGGGCGAAAGGGAGGCTGCGTCTATACCACTATTATTATTAGGCGTGTCGATGAGCTGCAGCCGGCTCCACGTCTCGCCCTGGTCACTGCTGAAGGTGACGGCGATGTGGCGGTTGCGGGTGCGGCAGAGTGCTTCCAGCCGTCCGTCGGGCAGAAGGATGATTGTGGGCTGTATGGCCAGCACGCCGCTGTCGGCCTCTACGTAGGGTGTCTTGCGCCACGTGCGGCCGTTGTCGTCGCTCAGCTCGAAGTAGACCTTCCAGCCGTTGCGCTCGTCGCTCACGGGCGAGACGATACGTTGGCTTACGAGTACGGGCTTGTTCTTGATGGGGCCGTAGATGCCGTCGGGCAGCGGCTCGCGCTTGCTCCATGTCTTGCCGCCGTCGCGCGAAGCCATCTGCCACCCTTTCCAGTTGGCCACGTTGGGGCCTATCTTGAAGTACAGGTGGAGCACGCCGTCGGCGGTCTCGAAGAGCACGGGGTTCCAGGTGGCCTCACGGTGTATGCCGTCCACGCGGGCCTCGCCCCAGTTGCCCTTCCACTCGGGGTAGGGGGTGAACTGCGCGTTGAAGGCCGGTGCTGCCACGGAGTAGGTCTTGCTGCCGTCGAACAGCTTGTTCTTTGGGTCAGCGCTGACGGTCTCCACGGGCTGCAGCTCCACGCCGTCGGCCACGAGCACGGGGGCCGTCCAGTCCTTAGCGCCCTTGGGCTTGCGACACACCCAGATGCTGACGTCGGGGTTGCGCTCCTTCGTCCCGCCGAAGAAGGTGGCCACGAGGTCGCCCTTACGGGTCTCGGCGATGCTGGCTGAGTGACAGCTGGGGAAGGGCGCGTCCTTGTAGAGGAACTCGTCTGCTATGACTTGGGGAGCGAAAGAGGAGTGAGAGGGGAGTGAAGAGGGAGTGAAAGGGACGTTAGCCTTGAGGTCGTAGACGCCGCTGCCCAGCGTCTTCGTCTCTCCGTCGGGCAGTCGCAGCGTGGCCGTGGCGTTGGCGGGAATCTCCACGTGCCAGAACAGCTGTCCGTGCTCCTTCCGCCAGCGGCTTACTATCTTGCCGTAGATGCTGTTGTAGCTGGCGTCGATGTGGTCTATCTCGTCTACCGAGAAGTCGGGCCTCATGATGATGTGCTTGAAACCTGCATCGGCAGCTCCTATCCCGGCCACGCACTCGTAGAGCCAGGAGAGCAGGTCGCCGAGCAGCATGACGTGGTTGCCGCTGTTCATGCGTGGCGAGGCGGTGTCGCCGTTCCACAGTTCCCAGATGGTGGTGGCGCCGTGTTCGGCCATGTATCCCCACGACGGGTATCGCTTGCTGGTGGCCAGCATCCAGGCCAGGTCTGTGCGCCCCATGTCCGTCAGCGCGTGCATCAGCCACCCGATGCCGATGACGCCGCAGGTCACGCCCCCTGCGTCGACGAGCTTCTTCACAATCTGCTTCTCCACCTGCTTCTTGACGTAGGGGTCGTCTATCATTCCGAAGGTGTAGGGCAGCAGGTTGGCCGTCACGGTGTTGTTGCCGTAGTAGGTGCTGTCGGGGTAGAGCGCGTGTCCCGGCACCTTCGACGTGCCCTTCTTCACGGTGAGGAACGCCCGGTTGAAGGCCGCCTTGGTCGTGGCCATCTCCTGCTCTAACCAGACTGACCCTCCCCCGGCAGACCCTCCCCCAGCAGACCCTCCCCCCAGCCCCTCCCTGTAGGGAGGGGAGTAGTTACCTTCACCCTGTCCTTTTTCCGCGGAAGAAGTATATACTCCCCTCCCTGCAGGGAGGGGCCGGGGGAGGGTCTGGAGGGTCTGGAGGGTCTGGTGGGTCTGGTGGGTCTGGTGGGTCTGGAGGGTCTTCTGGGTCTGGTTGGCCATGACTTTGCAGACGTAGTAATAGTAGGCCGACGAGATGAGCACCACGTCGGTCTTGCGCTCCGGGTCTTCACTGTGTATGAGGTCTTCCCGCTCGGGCGGCACGCACCAGTCGGCATACTTGCCGCAGTGTATGAGGCCGTCCTTCTGGTAGCGGCTCTTGATGTGCTTCAGCCAGCGCATCACGTTGGGATAGAACTTGCTGAGCGTCTCCGTGTCGCCATAATGCTCTGAGAGCATACGCAGCGTCATGGGCAGGGCGGCGGCCCAGGTGAAATCATCGCTGTAGTAGTTCCAGAAGGCCGGGGCCACGTCGGGTATGCAGCCGTCCTCGCGCTGCGCCTCGGTGATGTCGCGTGCCCACTTGGCGTAGAGCGTCTGGTTGTCGAAGAG
>CAMPCG010000153.1 GCA_946644025.1 uncultured Prevotellaceae bacterium
GGTTCTCCCACTCGTGTGAGCCCTGTGCGATGGGCTTGTTCTGCTCGTCGATGAGCACTGCCTTGATACGTGTGGAACCGAACTCGATTCCCAGTATGGCCTTTCCGGCCTCGATGGTTTGTTTTGCTGTCATAGCTTTACTTCAGTGCCTTGTTGAGCATATAATACACCTCGTTGTACTGCAGCTGGTGGCGGAAGGAGCCATAGCTGGTGTCCTTGTCGATGCGCAGCATCTCTATCTCGGCCATCTCGGCGTAGTCAATCCAGTACTCGGCCGTGATGTCGTAGGAGAAGCAGCTGTGGTGCGTTCCTCCGGCCAGTATCCATGCAGCCGTACCAATCTCGAAGTTTGGCATGGGAATCCAGAGTGCGTTGGCCACGGGCAGCTTAGGCAGCGGCTTCGGCTCGATGCACTTCACGTCGTTGACGATGAGGCGGAATCTGTTGCCCATGTCTACGACGGTGGCGGTGATGCCGTTGCCCACCTTCGAGTTGAACACCAGTCGTGCCGTGGGCTGCTTGCGTATTCCGATGCCGAGGAAGTGTACCTCCAGGCGAGGCTTGTCGGCAGCGATGAGGGGGCACACCTCGAGCATGTGGCTCTGCAGTATGCTGGAGTTCTCGCCGTCGAAGTTCAGGGTGTAGTCCTCCAGGAAGGAGCATCCGCCGGGCAGGCCCTGTGTCATGAACCACACTGTGCGGTAGAGTGCGGCCGTCTTCCAGTCGCCCTCTGCTCCGAAGCCGTAGCCCTCCTGCATGAGTCGCTGCGATGCCAGTCCGGGAATCTGGTCGAAGCCCAGGAAGTTGGGGTCGTTGATGTCGGCCTCGCCCAGGTCGTCGAAGTTGGTGGTGAATCCCTTTGCTCCCTCATCCTTCAGCACGCGGCGCAGTGCTATCTCGGCCTTGGCGGCGTTGTGTACCTTCTGCCAGTAGACCTCCTCGCCGGTCTCGTCAATCTTGATGGTGTAGAGCTTCTTGTACTCCTCCACCAGCTCGTCGGCCTCGGCGTCGGTCACCTTCTTATAGTAGTCCATGAGGCTGGAGACGGGGTAGTAGTCCACATGGTAGCCCAGGCGCATCTCGGCCTCGACCTTGTCACCGTCGGTCACAGCCACGTTGTTCATCTGGTCGCCGAAGCGCAGTATGCGCATGTCGTGAGCGTCGGCCCATGCAGCAGCCACCCTTGCCCATACGGCAATCTGCTTCTGCGGGCGCTCGTCCTTCCAGTAGCCGGAGACCACCTTGCGGGGCTTGCGCAGACGGGCGCAGATATGTCCGAACTCACGGTCGCCGTGGGCGCTCTGGTTCAGGTTCATGAAGTCCATGTCCATCGTTGCCCAGGGAATCTCGGCGTTATACTGTGTGTGGAAGTGGAGCAGCGGCTTCCTCAGCTCCTGCAGGCCCTTAATCCACATCTTGGCGGGCGAGAAGGTGTGCATCCACGTGATGACGCCCACGCACTTCGCGTCGTTGTTGGCGGCCTTCATCACGTCCTCCACCTCCTTAGAGCTGTTGGCCGTGCCTTTGTAAACCACCTTGATGGGGATGATGCCACCCTGATTCAGGCCCTCGACCATCTCCTTGGAGTGTGCATCGACCTGAACGACGGCGTCACCTCCATACAAGAGCTGTGCGCCAGTTACCCACCAAATCTCGAAATTCTCAAATGCTTTAATCATAGTGTCAGACGCCCCTCCGCTAACTCCCCTTCGCGGGGGAGGACCTTGCAGGGGCATGGGTCGTTAGTTATAAATAATAGTTGTTAGGTTAATAAACAATTCAGGATGCAAAGATAGGAAATAATGGCGAAACACAAAAACTATTTAAGAATATTTACAGTTTAGCCCCTATTTATTCATGGCGCGGGGCGAATATGGCGGAGGCCCTCCCCGCTGTAAATATAATACAAGTAACGAAAGGCACGTTCTCGCCCTCGCCGTGGCATAAAATAGCGGAAAAGGGCCGTAAAGTTTGCGCGGTTGAATAATTATTCGTACCTTTGCACCGCAACCTTTAAGGACACCATCTAAAACTGTGAACAATATGACGACAAAAATCCAAGCCAACCCCTCGGGCACCCGCTCCATCGAGGTGACCGACGAGCATCTGCAGACCATCGAGAAGTACCAGCTCCTGCGCGACCTCATCGACTCCAACGGCTATGTCGACGAGCAAGTGTTGGAGAAGCTGAAGCTCAACGTGCGCTCGCTGCTCGAGTCGGAGGGCGGCAGCGACAAGCAGCTGCTCGACCTCTGCCTCGACGTGCTCTACAACGCCAACATGAAGGCCTTCGGGCTGCAAAGCCTCTACACCTGCTACGTGGAGTGGAGGAAATTGAAGGTCGAAGAGTGACTACAAGTTGAAGAAGCCTTGACGGCGGTGTTTTGATTTTCAATTTACAGGAAGATTGAAAGAATATAAGCTGACCGACTTTCTGCCCACCACGAAGAAGGAGCTGGAGCTGCGCGGCTGGGACAGCGTAGACGTGATTCTCTTCTCGGGCGATGCCTACGTGGACCACCCCTCGTTTGGCGTGGCCGTCATTGGCCGTGTGCTCGAGGCTGCTGACTACCGCGTGGCCATCGTTCCGCAGCCCGACTGGCACGGCGACTACCGCGACTTCACCAAGCTGGGCCGTCCGCGTCTGTTCTTCGGCATCTCGCCCGGCTGCATGGACTCGATGGTGAACAAGTACACCGCCGCCCGACGCCTGCGCTCGGAGGATGCCTACTCGCCCGACGGACGCCACGACAAGCGCCCGGAGTACCCCACCATTGTCTACACGCGCATACTGAAGCAGCTCTTCCCCGACGTGCCCGTGGTGCTCGGAGGCATAGAGGCCTCGCTGCGACGGCTCACCCACTACGACTACTGGCAGGACCGCCTGCGGCCCAGCATCCTCGTGGACAGCGGCGCCGACATGATTACCTACGGCATGGGCGAGAAGGTCACCCTCGAGCTGGCCCGCCGCCTCAGCGAGGGAGAGTGCATCGCCGACATCACCGACCTGCCCCAGACGGTGTTCCTCGCCTCGGAGGACAACATCCCCGGAGGCATCACCGACCGCGACATCGTGCTCCACTCCCACGAGGAGTGCCTCAGCAGCAAGCGCGCCGAGGCCGAGAACTACCGCCACATAGAGGAGCAGTCGAACATGATGCACGCGCAGAGGCTTATACAACCCATCTATGGAAGTGAAAGGGGAGTGATAAGGAGTGAAAGGGGAGTGAAAGGGACGATACTTACTGCGCAGAAAAACAGCGGTAAAGAACAAACGTCCCTTTCACTCCCCCTTCACTCCACTTTCACTCCACTTTCACTCCCCGTAATCATCGTCAATCCCCCCTACCCTCCCCTGACGACTGCCGAGCTCGACGCCTCGTTCGACCTGCCCTACACCCGGCTGCCACACCCCAAGTACAAGGGCCACCGCATACCGGCCTACGACATGATACGCCACTCCGTGTGCCTGCACCGCGGCTGCTTCGGCGGCTGCGCCTTCTGCACCATCTCGGCCCACCAGGGCAAGTTCGTGGTCTGCCGCTCGAAGGAGAGTATATTAAAAGAGGTACGCCAGGTCACGCAGATGGACGACTTCCGCGGCTACCTCTCCGACCTGGGCGGCCCGTCGGCCAACATGTATGGCATGAGGGGGCGCAACCAGAAGGCCTGCGAGCACTGCCGGCGCCCCAGCTGCATACACCCGCAGATATGCCCCAACCTGAACACCAGCCACCAGGCGCTGCTCGACGTCTACCGCGCCGTCGACGCACTGCCCGGGGTGAAGAAGAGCTTCATAGGCAGCGGCGTGCGCTACGACCTCTTATTATATAGAGGTCCCGACGAGGCCGCCAACCGCTCGGCCGAGGAGTACACCCGCGAGCTCATCTGCCACCACGTGAGCGGACGGCTGAAGGTGGCACCCGAGCACACCAGCGACAGCGTGCTCATGCTCATGCGCAAGCCCAGCTTCCGCCAGTTCCAGCAGTTCAAGCGCGTCTTCGACCGCATCAACCGCGAGCAGGGGCTGCGCCAGCAGCTCATTCCCTACTTCATCTCCTCCCACCCCGGATGCCGCGAGGAGGACATGGCCGAGCTGGCCGCACTCACCAAGGACATGGACTTCCAGCTGGAGCAGGTGCAGGACTTCACGCCCACGCCGATGACCATCGCCACCGAGACGTGGTACACCGGCCTGGACCCCTACACGCTGCAGCCCGTAAGCTCGGCCCGCACACCGCAGGAGAAGCTGGCACAGCGGCAGTATTTCTTCTGGTATAAGCCCGAGGAGCGGCCCGCCCTTGAGCGGAGCCTCCGCCGCATAGGCCGCGCCGACCTCATAGCAAGGCTGTTCGGAGGGGGAAAAGGCGGTAATGGGGCTAAGGGGGGTAATGGGGCTAATGGGCTTAATGGGCTTAATGGGCCCACCGCCGCCCATCCAGCCCATTCAGCCCATTCACCCCATCCAGCCCATTCAGCCCACCCCACCCACAACACCCACTCCCCCCACCCCACCCATGACCATCATCGAGCAGTCCCTCGTCCCCAAAAGCCCGACCAGGAGAAGCGAGGACGGAATAGTCGTCGCCGCTGACTTCGTGGCCGTCATCGACGGCTCGACGTCGAAGAGCACCCTCCGCTGCCACCGCAACTACCGGGAGAAGAACCCGCTGGCCTTCTTCCGCGAGCACAGCAACGGCGAACAGGCCATGCTCATCGTCGCCGACAGTATCAAGCACCTGAAGAAGGACGCCTCGTGCCGACAGTTCTGCACGGCGGCCACCGCTGCCCTGCGCAGCTATTACAAGCAAGACCTGCTGCCCCACCTGGCCCAGCACCCCGAAGACCGTATGGCCGCCTCGTGCATAGTCTTCAGCCGGCTGCGCCGCGAGGTGTGGATGGTGGGCGACTGCCAGGGCCTGCTCATCGGCGGCGGCGGCGAGCCCCTCCTGCTGGACAACCCCAAGCCCTCGGAACAGGAGCTGGCCGCAGAGCGCGCCGCCATCATCAAGGCCAGCCCCAAGCCCTGGGACCACTTCCGCACTGACGACACAGCCCGCAAGGCCATCATACCCCACATGCTCGAAACAATGCGGCAGCAGAACAACGGCTACAGCGTCATCGACGGATTTCCCGTAGACATGGCCCACGTGAAGACCATCGCCCTCGACTTCCGCCCCTGGCAGGTCGTCCTGGCCACCGACGGCTACCCCTTCCTCTGTCCCACGCTGGCCGAGAGCGAGCAGCGCCTGGCATGGCAGCGCGACAACGACCCGCTGAACATCGGCACCTTCAAGGCCACCAAGGCCTTCGCGCCGGGCAGCAACTCGTTCGACGACCGCGCCTACATACGCTTCGACATTTAGCCTCCAATTAGTTTCCGAAAAATAAGTTGAAACGCCAGTCGGAATTTCTTCAAACCACGTCAGTGTTTGTATAAACGCTGTCAGCGTTTGTACAAACACTGCCAGCGTTTGTACAAACACTGGCAGTATTTCAAGATTGCCTCCGTCCTTTCACCATTTAAAATACGGGCAAAGACAACTTTTCCACGGTTCTTTCCCATAATCATTTTGGCAGAAAAATGCAGAGAGGGAAGAAAAAAGAAGGGAAAAGTTTGGTGGATTCAGAAAAAGTGCTTATCTTTGCAGCGTCAGAATGTCGTCAGAGGGCGCGAAACGATATGCTCGCGAGCATAATTTCAAGCTGGACCTTTCTGACCCCCACACCTGAAGGACTTAGCAAGTAAAGGCTAAGTCCTTAGTTTTTCTACTATTTCAGAAATAATCAGCTTAATGGTTTGCTTGTCGCTACACATAAACATCGGTGCTTCAATCAAGATAGCGCGTCCTTGATGCACAATGTAACATTCGTCAAGAGAACCATCCGTAAAATCTTCATGACGGCCGAGCAGGCCAGAAACTATCTTTCGCGTTTTTAAGAGGTTTTCGGACAAGTGCATATCAAAATCGAGCACAACCGTTTTGCAGCCTTGTTTCTTCGCTTTTCGGAAAGCAGCCTTGATGCCGTTCTCACTCTCAATGCCTTTTCTGTCGCCAAGTTTTCCATTTATAGTATATTCTGGATTCTTGTGACCGATGGTCATAAGGTGTTCATTGATAATGATATACATATCAGAGAAACAACGAAGCAGCACTTTTGCGACTCGAATATTGTCATCAAGTTCTGTCTGATCGGCACGAGTGCTTATTAAGAGTCGCTCGCCATATTCTACATCTTCGTATAAATCAGCTGTTGTTTCCATTGGCTTGCAAAGGTTGGGAATATCCCGTATACGCTCAAATATTTAGGCGGGAAATATTGAGGGGAGAAGCGAGAAGCAGGGAGGAATCAGTTCTTTTTCCGTCTGAACTCCAGCGTCTTGGGCAGTTTCAGCCATTTCCCCTTGTTGGGCACCTTGAGCGTCGAGCCGCCGAGGTGGCGCAGGGTGTAGAGCGTGTCGCCCTGGACGGTGAGCTCGGCGGTGAAGTCCTCGCTGCCGTAATCGTTGCTCACGACGAGCTGGGCCTTGTCGCCCTGCACGTCGGCCTTCACCACAAGCCAGCAATAGGTGGTGCCGTCCTTGCAGAGGTAGCCTGCCATCTGGCCGAAAAGCTCCTGCCCGGGTATGGTGACGTCCTCGTCGTAGAAGTTGATGGGCAGGCGCAGCTGGTACTCCTCGTTATAGAGACTGGCCTGAAAGGGCCGCCGGGCCTCCTGGGCCGTGAGGGCAAGAGGAAGGAGGAGGAGGGTAAAGAGTGTAGCGATTCTATTCATCATGGTGGTTTGTCTGTTATTTCCATTTCGTTGCGGCTGTCCTTCCCCTGCGGGGAGAGAGCTTGGCCTTTAAAGCGAAAGTTGGAATAATAAGGACCGTTGTCCTTACTATTCCAACCTTCTTTCGAGCCTCTTGTCGGATTCGAACCAACGACCCCGAGATTACAAATCACG
>CAMPCG010000154.1 GCA_946644025.1 uncultured Prevotellaceae bacterium
TTCACTCCCCCTTCACTCCCCTTTCACTCCCCTTTCACTCCCTTAGAACTCCCCTAGAACTCCCCTTCACTCCCCCTTCACTCCCCATTCACTTCCCCTTCACTCCCCATTCACTCCCCATTCACTCCCCATTCACTCCCCCTAAAATATGTTTGAGTTACTGACTGAGATATGGCAGACGGCACGGCGCAACAAGCTGCGCACGGGCCTGACGGGCTTCGCCGTGGCATGGGGCATCTTCATGCTCATCGTGCTCCTGGGGGCCGGCAACGGACTCATCAATGCCAATCTGAAGCAGCGCAGCCGCTTCCTCTCCTCGTCGATGATGGTCTTCGGCGGATGGACGTCGAAGCCCTACCAGGGACTGAAGGAGGGGCGCGACATCCGCCTGCACAACCGCGACATGGAGATTACCGCCACGGAGTTCACGCAGAACGTCGACGAGGTGGGCGCACAGTACAACGCCAACGCCACCATCAGCCTGGGACAGCAGTACCTCACGACCAGCATCAGCGGCGTCTATCCCAACCACACGAAGATCGACAAGGTGGAGATGCTCTACGGACGTTTCATCAACGACATCGACATCCGCGAGAGCCGTAAGGTGCTCGTCCTGAGCAACAAGCAGGCGCAGGAGCTTGCACCCCCTTCGCACCGCGAGGGAGTCACGAGCGTATCCTCCCCTGCCGACAAAACTACAGAAGCCCCCTCGGGGGCCGTAGGGGGGGCTCTCATCGGCCGCTTCGTCAACGTCGGCTCCCTGGCCTTCAAGGTGGTGGGCATCTACAAGGAGAACGAGAACGGGCGCGCTGACGCCTTCTCGTCGTACACGGCCATCAAGCGCATCTTCGGTGCCAACACCGACGACATCGGGCGCCTGGAGTTCACCTTCCACGGACTGCCCACGGAGGAGGCCAACGAGGCCTTCGAGAAGGACTACCGCCGGCGCCTGAACGCCGAGCACCAGGCACACCCCGACGACGAGGACGCCGTGTGGCTCTGGAACCGCTTCACGCAGAACCTGCAGATGGAGAAGGGCATCGGCATCATACGCACTGCCCTCTGGGTCATCGGCCTCTTCACCCTGCTCTCGGGCATCGTCGGCGTGTCCAACATCATGCTCATCACCGTCAAGGAGCGCACCCACGAGTTCGGCATACGCAAGGCCATCGGCGCAAAGCCCTGGAGCATCCTGCGCCTCATCATCGTGGAGAGCGTCATCATCACCACCTTCTTCGGCTACATCGGCATGGTGCTGGGCGTCGCTGCCAACGAGTACATGGACGCGACCCTCGGCCACGATACCATCGACACGGGCCTCTTCCGCGCCACGATGTTCCTCGACCCCACCGTCGGCCTCGACGTGTGTATCGAGGCCACGCTGGTGATGATCATCGCCGGCACCATAGCCGGGCTCGTCCCGGCCTACAAGGCCAGCCGCATCAGGCCCATCGAGGCCCTCCGCGCCGAATAACCCTCACAACCCCCACCTTACCCACTCCCCCACCCCACCCCATGAGAATCGACCTCGACAGCTACCGCGAAATCATCGACACCCTGACGCGCAACAAGAGCCGCTCGTTCCTGACCGGCTTCGGCGTCTTCTGGGGGGTGTTCATGCTCGTGGCCCTCATAGGCGGCGGTGCCGGACTGAAGGAGATGCTCCAGCAGAACTTCGCGGGCTTCGCCACCAACTCGGCCATGGTGTGGGCGCAGCCCACGAGCAAGGCCTACAAGGGATTCCGCAAGGGTCGCTACTGGCACATGGACTACAAGGACGTGGAGCGCATCAGCCGCGGCGTGCCCGAGCTCGACGTCGTCACACCCCTGCTCTTCTCGAACGGCGGCACGGCCTACTATGCCGACCGCAAGGCCTCCGTCGGCGTCAACGGTGCCATGCCCGACTACAAGCGTGTCAACGAGCCGAAGCTCTTCTACGGGCGCTACATCGACGAGGCCGACATACGCGACCACCGCAAGGTGTGCGTCATCCAGAAGAAGACCTACAAGGAGCTCTTCCCCGGCGGCGGCGACCCCTGCGGCAAGCGCATACGCATCGACAACATCTACTACCAGATTGTGGGCGTGGACTACAACATGACGCAGTCCATCAGCTTCGGCGGCGATGCCGGGACGAACGTCATACTGCCCCTCACCTTCATGCAGCAGGCCTACAACCGGGGCAACGCCGTCGACATGATTGCCGTCACGGGCCGTCCAGGGGCGGTCATGTCGAACCTCACCCAGCGCATCCGCGAGACCGTGGCCCGCGCCCACCTGGTCGACCCCACCGACGAGCAGGGAGCGATGGTGTTCAACACCGAGGTGCTCTTCCAGCTGCTCGACAACCTCTTCCGGGGCGTCAACTTCCTCATCTGGCTCGTCGGCCTGGGCACGCTGCTGGCCGGAGCCATCGGCGTGTCGAACATCATGATGGTGACCGTGCGCGAGCGCACCACCGAGATAGGCATCCGCCGCGCCATCGGTGCCACGCCGCGCAACATCCTCTCGCAGATCATCGCCGAGAGCATCGTCCTGACGCTCGTCGCCGGCATGAGCGGCATCCTCTTCGCCGTGTTCATCCTGCAGATGCTCGAGCTGGCCAACACCGAGGACGGCATCCTCGCCGCCCACTTCCAGGTAGGCTTCTGGACGGCCATCATGGCGGCCGCCGTCATCGCCGCCATGGGCATCCTCGCCGGACTGGCCCCCGCCGCCCGCGCCATGGCCATCAAGCCCGTCGACGCCATGAGAGATGAATAGCTCCCCACCAACCCCACTATCCCCACCAACCCCATTAGACCCATTAGACCCATTAACCCCATTAGCCCCCCCCCACCAGACCCAAAATTAATCCCCATAAAAATGAAAAAGTACACCAAACTCTTCATCGCCGCGATCATCGCGCTGATATTCATCGGAACGTTTGTGTTTCTCTGGCAGAAGAGCCAGCCCAAGGAGGTCACCTACCAGGAATTCACGCCCGAGCGGAAGGACATCCGCAAGACCACCATCATCACCGGCAAGATAGAGCCCCGCAACGAGGTGAACATCAAGCCCCAGATTAGCGGCATCATCGCCGAACTGCTCAAGGAGCCGGGCGACTATGTGAGCCAGGGCGACGTCATTGCCAAGGTGAAGGTCATCCCCGACATGGGTCAGCTCTCCAGTGCCGAGAGCCGTGTGCGGCTGGCCGACATCAACCTCAAGCAGGTGGAGACCGACTATGCCCGCACCGACGACCTCCACCGCCAGAAGCTGGTCAGCGACGAGGAGTACGAGAAGAGCCGCCAGCAGCTCAGTCAGGCCCGCGAGGAGAAAGCCGCCGCCGTAGACGCCCTGCAGGTGGTGCGCGACGGCGTGTCGAAGTCGAACGCGTCGGCCTCGTCCACCTTCATCCGCAGCACCATCAGCGGCATCATCCTCGACATACCCGTCAAGGTGGGCAACTCGGTCATCAACAGCAACACCTTCAACGACGGAACGACCATCGCCACCGTGGCCAACATGAAGGACCTCATCTTCCGCGGCAACATCGACGAGACGGAGGTGGGACAGCTGGAGCTCGGCGTAGCGATGAAGATCACCATCGGCGCGCTGCAGGACCTGCAGTTCGACGCCTCGCTGGAGTACATCTCGCCGAAGGCCACGGAGAGCAACGGCGCCAACCAGTTTGAGATAAAGGCCGCCGTGGTGCTGCCCAGCGAAGACCAGGAGGCGCACAAGGCCCACGGGCGCACCCTCCGCTCGGGCTACTCGGCCAATGCCGAGATCACGCTCGACGAGGTGAAGCAGGTGCTCACCGTGCCCGAGAGCGCCATCGAGTTCAGCGGCGACAGCACCTTCGTCTACGTCGTCAAGGCCCAGGACGGCGACAAAGCCGCCTACGAGCGCACCGCCGTGGTGACGGGACTCAGCGACGGCGTGAACATCGAGATAAAGCGAGGCGTCACCACCGGCCAGAAGGTGCGCGGACCGCAGGTCATCGCCGACGAAGAAGATTAAAGACTGAAAAAAGAAGATTGAACTATGAAGCGCCTTGTTTTATCATTTCTCGTTTATCATTTCGCGTTTAGCCCCGCAGGGGCGCAGACACCCTGGACGCTGGAGCAGTGCTGTGACTACGCCGTGGCCCACAACATCGGCATCCGCCAGAAGGAGAACCAGCGGCAGCAGCAGGAGCTGCAGGTGAGCAACGCCCGCAACCGCCGTCTGCCCGACCTCAACGGGTCTGTAGGCGAGAACTTCTCCTTCGGCCGCGGACTCACCGCCGAGAACACCTACAGCAACACCAACACCAGCAGCACGTCGCTCTCGCTGAGCACCAGCGTCCCGCTGTTCACCGGTTTCGAGATACCCAACCAGATACGTCTCTCGCGCCTGAACCTCGAGGCCGCCACGCAAGACCTGGAGAAGGCGAAGAACGACATACGCATACAGGTGGCGCAGAGCTACGTGCAGGTGCTCTACGACATGGAGCTGCTCGACGTGGCCCGCCGCCAGGTAGACATCGACTCGGCCCAGGTGGCCCGCCTGCAGTCCATGCTCAACGTGGGCAAGACCAGCGAGGCGGAGCTCTCGCGGCAGCGCGCCACACTGGCACAGAGCCGCCTCACCGCCACACAGGCCGACAACAACCTGCGCCTGGAGCTCCTCGCCCTCGCCCAGCTGCTCGAGCTGGATAGCCCCGAGGGCTTCAGCATAGCGCGCCCCCAAGAATACTTGGGAAAAAGAGAGAATCAAGACAATCTAGAAAATCTAGATAATCTAGAAAATCTAGACAATCTAGAACATCTAGACCAACTAGAAAATCTAGCCTCTCCAGCCCAGCCCGCCCCCCTCTCTCCCGACCTCATCTTCGTCGACGCCCTGGCCACGAAGCCCGAGATACGCACCGAGCAGATACGCCTGCAGGCCACCGAGCGCGCCATCGACATAGCCCGCGCCGGCTACTACCCCACCCTGTCGTTCTCGGCCGGCCTGGGCACGAACTACTACACCACGTCGGGCCACACGTCGGACCCGCTGGGCCGACAGCTGAAGAACAACTTCAGCCAGTACCTCGGCCTCAGCCTCAACATCCCCATCTTCAACCGTCTACAGACCCGCAACAGCGTGCGCTCGGCCCGCCTCGACCGCCTGAACCAGCAGCTCGCACTCGACAACGCTAAGAAGACGCTCTACAAGGAGATACAGCAGGCATGGTATAACGCCGTGGCCTCGGGCGAGAAGCTGCGCAGCAGCCGACAGGCCCGCCAGGCCAGTCAGGACGCCTTCCGCCTCACACAGGCCAAGTACGAGAACGGCAAGGCCACCATCACCGAGTTCAACGAGGCCAAGAACAACCTCATGAAGACCGAGAGCGACCTCACCCAGGCCCGCTACGAAAATCTCTACCAGCGGGCCCTCCTGAAGTTCTACCGCGGCGAGCCCCTCCGCTTCTGACCGTCAGGCGGACAGCGGGAAGTAAGCCGACGCCGCCCCGCCAACGCTCATCCTGACAGCCACCGGTCATAGCCAGACTGAATAAAGTTACGGATAATATAAGTAAAACAGGCAGAATATTTTGCCTGTTCCTTTTTTCTTTGTACTTTTGCAGCCGGATATGCAGGTATTCCAGATTAATCACATTAACGGGTTCTACAAGAATCTGTGTGGGTCAATACCGTGATGAAGATATGAGTTATATGCCTCCTGCCTGTGAGATAAGTGCCTCTTATCTGTCAGATAAGTGCCACTTATCCCAGAGGAAAGTGGCACTTATCTCTACAAGCAAGCATGAATAGTGCGTCTCATCCGAGGTTATCCACACTAATATTCTTGTAGAACCCATTAACGAACCATTTAAATCCCACATGAAAAGAACATTCTCAACCCTCATTGGCGCCCTTGCCTTTTCCGCCTTTGCCGCAGCGCAGACCACCGTCTACCCGCAGGCCGAATGGACCAAGGCGGGCGTCATCCTGATGCACACCCCCGGCCAGGAGCTCTTCAACGGAGTGATACACCCGCTGGCAGGACTTTTCGAGGACTATTTCGATGTAGACAAGGCTGCCGAGGAGCACCTCGGGTATATCAAGATGCTGGAGGCCAACGGCATCTGCGTGCATACGGTAAAGGAGGTCTTCGACGAAGTAGGCATCGACAGTCTGAGAGTGCTCGCAGCGAATGTGCTCACCTACGACATCAGCAACATCCCCGGCGAGAACGCGGACGACACAGAGAAGTATCGCCAGGAGGTACTCTCGAAGATGTCGAGGGCAGACCTCATACGCTGTATCATGCTGCAGCCCACGGTGAAGCTGTCGCATACCGACAACAACACGGGCTACGAGGCGCAGTACATACAGACCCCGCTGATGAACCTCTACTTCACCCGCGACCAGAGCATCACTACGCCACGCGGACACATCATCTGCTACATGAACAGCAGCCAGCGCGCCCCCGAGACCAACATCATCAGACTGTGCTACGAGCACCTGGGGCTGAAGCCCATCCTGACCATCGAGGGCGACGGCCGGCTGGAGGGCGGCGACTATATCCCCGCAGGCACCATCTCGCTCATCGGCTGCGGTATGCGCACCAACGACGAGGGCATACGCCAGATGCTGGAGGCCGACGCCTTCGGCCACGACACCGTGGTGGTGGTGCGCGACCATAAGCTTTGGCAGATGCAGATGCACCTCGACACCCACTTCAACATCATCGACAGCAACCTCTGCACCATGGTGAGCAGCCGTCTGTTTGCCAAGCCGGGCGAGCCCGAGTTCAACACCTGCGACGTCTGGGCACGCCAGCCGGGCACCAAGACCTATCAGCTCTGTCAGCAGGGACTGTCGTTCGTCGACTACCTGCGCGGCCGTGGCTTCACCATCATTCCCATCGACATCGACGACGAGCTGCACTACGCTAACAACTACCTGACCATCGCCCCGCGTCACATCATG
>CAMPCG010000155.1 GCA_946644025.1 uncultured Prevotellaceae bacterium
GGTGGATGGCAATGCCCACCAGCGAGACGAGCACGCTCCAGGTGAGGGCACAGACCAGCGACTTGCGCAGCACGCGCCGCGCACTGTCAAAATCGTTGGCACCGATGAAGTGGGCCACCTGCACGGAGAAACCCATGTTCACCGACGACGACAGACCGCCGATGAGCCACATCGTGGTCTCCACCAGACCGATGGCCGCAGTGGCCTTCTCGCCCAGATGGCCCACCATCGAGGCGTCGATGAAGAACATCACCGTGGCCGAAATCTGGGCCAGGATGGACGGCACAGACAGCTCGACAATGAGCCGCAGACGCTCGCTGCGAGTCATCGTGCGGCCCTCACGGATATAGGATAGAAGGTCTTGCTTCGGCATGGGATGCGATTGGAAGATGCAAAGGTACGACAAAAATGTGAAAAGAGCGAAAGATTTTTTGGTTGTTTCACAATTTTGTCGTACCTTTGCCCCACATTAATAAACTAGTATCAGCTATGAAGACAACATTCAGAGAAGAAGGCAAGGAGTTTGTCATGGAGTTTGAGGGCCGCCTGGACACCGCCGCCGCCCCTCAGACAGAGAAAGACGTAGAGGTGCTCAACGACTGCATGGGTCACGACATCGTGCTCGACTGCACGAAGCTGGAGTACATATCGTCGAGCGGACTGCGCATCTTCCTCGGCATACTGAAGAACGCCAAGCCTAAGGGCAGCCATGTTTTCATCACCGGACTGAGCGAAGAGCTGCAGAAGGTGTTTGCCATGACAGGCTTCACCAGCCTCTTCGAATATAAATAATTCGAGTTCCGCAAGTAATGAAAGTACAGCGCAGCAGCGGCCAGAAAGGCCGTCGCGCGGAGCTTGCGGAAGTAAATGAATAAGTGATGAACACGCTATTGTTTTTAGGACTGGGCGGCCAGGAAATCCTGCTCATCGCCCTTGTGGTGCTGCTGCTCTTCGGCGGTGCCAAGATTCCCGAACTGATGCGCGGCCTGGGCAAGGGCGTGAAGAGCTTCAAGGAGGGGATGAAGGAAGTAGACGAAGAGGTGAAGGGCGAGAAGTGACAAGGGGCTGCTCGCCGCGCCTGGCCTCACACCGTGTACCATGAACCATGAAGTAGAGACGGGGACATTCTGGGACCATCTGGAGGTCCTGCGCTGGGTCATCGTCCGCTCGCTGGTGGTGACGGTGCTGTTTGGCGTGGTGGCCTTCTGCCTGAAAGACTGGCTCTTCGGCGTGGTGCTAGCCCCGCGCACCAGCGACTTCGTCACCTTCAGGCTGATGGGCGTAGAGCCGTTTGCCATCCACCTGATGAACGTCGGACTTACCGAGCAGTTCACCACCCACATCAAGGTGTCGCTCTACGCCGGACTGCTCTGCGCCACGCCCTACGTGGTCTACGAGCTGTTCCGGTTTATCTCTCCCGGACTCTACGACCGCGAGCGTCGCGCCGGCCGGTGGGTGGTCGTCTCGGCCTGCTTCATGTTCCTGCTCGGCACGCTGGTCAACTATCTCCTTATCTTCCCTCTCACGGTGCGCTTCCTGGGCACCTACCAGGTGAGCCCCGACGTGGACAACATGCTCACCCTGCAAAGCTACATCGACACGTTGCTCTCCATGAGCCTCGTCATGGGCATCATCTTCGAGCTGCCCGTGCTCTGCGCCATACTAGGGCGCATGGGCTTCATCAACAGCCAGCTCATGGCGGGCTACCGGCGCCATGCCGTCGTCGCCATTCTCGTCGTCGCCGCCATCATCACACCTACCACCGACATCTTCACCCTCTGCATCGTGGCCCTGCCCATCTGGCTGCTCTACGAGCTGAGCATCCTGCTCGTGCCTAAGAGGGCGAATGACAGCAAAACAGACTTATACGCCAAATGAAGAAAGAAGAGATATTGGCATTGTTTGAGGAATTCGAACAGGCCGCCTGTGAAGTAAGCCAAGTGGAGTGCTGGAGTGCAAGAGACTTGCAGAAGCTGCTGGGATATCGCTTGTGGCAGAACTTCAGCAAAGTAATCAGTAAGGCCAAAGAAGCATGTGAGAACGTGGGACAGCCACTATCAGACCATTTTATTGACGTCAATAAAAAGGTCGAGGTGGGAAGTGGCGCGTTTCGTGAAATCGATGACATCATGCTCACCCGCTATGCCTGCTATCTTGTTGCCCAAAATGGCGACCCCCGTAAACCGCAGATAGCCTTTGCCCAAACCTATTTTGCCGTACAGACCCGCAGGGCAGAGCTGATAGAACAACGCCTGTTAGAGGTGGAGCGTGTAAAAGCTCGTGCCAAATTGCAGGAGACGGAGAAGAAATTATCGGGTATACTTTACGAACGTGGCGTGAACGACCAAAGCTTTGCCGTCATCCGTTCCAAGGGCGACCAGGCTCTTTTCCACCTCAGTACCAATATGATGAAACGCAAGATGGGGATGCCACAAAGCCGGCCCCTTGCCGACTTCCTGCCCACCATCAGCATAAAAGCCAAGGACTTTGCCGCTGAAATGACCAGTGTCAATGTGCAGACAAAAGACCTTCATGGCGAAACGTCAATTACAAAAGAGCACGTCGACAACAATGCTGCCGTACGCCAAATGCTTGTCCAGCGTGGTATCGTCCCCGAGAATCTCCCGACCGCAGAGGACGTGAAGAAGGTAGAACGCAGATTGGCAAGTGAAGAGAAAAAGATGTTGAAGGATAAGAAATGAAGTACGACCTGGCCCTTACCCGCCTGACGGGTTTCAACATCGACACGGCCCTGCGCCTCTACCGCGAGCTGGGCAGCGGCCGCAGCGTCTATGAGCACCGCCGCGACCTGCGCGACGTGATGCCCGACTGCTCCGACCGCCTTGTCGCCACGCTGCAGCAGGACTGGAGCCTGCCGCTGGCCCGGGCGGAGCAGGAGCTGGAATTTGCCGAGAAGCACGGCATACGGGTGCTGCGGCTGGGCGGCGACGGCTATCCGCAGCGGCTGGCCGAGTGTGCCGACGCGCCCATCGTGCTCTACTACCTGGGCTCGGCCGACCTGAACCAGCGCCGCGTCGTGAGCATCATTGGCACACGCCACTGCACGGTCTACGGCCAGGACCTCATACGCCGCTTCACCGCCGACCTGCACAGCCACTGCCCCGAGGTGCTCATCGTCAGCGGGCTGGCCTACGGCGTGGACATCTGCGCCCACCGCCACGCCCTGGCCAACGGCTACGACACCGTAGGCGTGCTGGCCCACGGACTGGACATGGTCTACCCGCCACGCCACCGCGACACGGCCACGCAGATGCTGACCCGCGGCGGACTGCTCACCGAGTACATGAGCGAGACGGTGATAGACAAGCGCAACTTCGTGCAGCGCAACCGCATCGTGGCCGGCATGAGCGACGCCACCATCCTCGTGGAGAGCGCGGCAAAGGGCGGAGGGCTCATCACCACACGCATAGCCCAGGACTACGGGCGCAGCGTGTTTGCCTTTCCCGGTGCCGTAGGCGCGACGTACTCCGAGGGCTGCAACAACCTGATACGCGACAACGGGGCACAGCTCATCACCTCGGCCGCCGACTTCGCCGAGTTCATGGGGTGGCAGACCGACAGCCGGCTGGCCCGCGCCCGGCAGGAAGGCATAGAAAGAAGCTGCTTCCCCAGCCTTCTGCCAGAGGAGCAGCTTGTAGTATCGATGCTGGACGCTTCAGGCGACCTGACGCTCAACACGCTTGCCGTAAAGACCGGCTTGCCCGCCGGCAAGCTTACCGCCCTGCTCTTCCAGCTGGAGATGAAGGGCGTAGTGAAGCCGCTGGCCGGTGGGGTGTATCACCTGCTGAAGTAGCGGCACTTATCACTTCTCACTTATCACTTATCACTTCTCACTTCTCACTTCCATCAGTCTCTGGGCCATTTCGCGTCCCAGCGCCTCGCACTGTGCGCAGGTCTCGGCAGTGAGGGCCTGACGTATCTCCACAGGCGTGCCCACGGCCTCGTAGTGCAGGTGCTCGTCGTTCCACCGCTGAATCTCGGCCACGGCCTTCGACGCCCAGCTGTAGGAGCCGAACCACCCGAAGAGGCGGCCCTTGATGTCCTTCTGCGAGAGCTCGTCGAGCAGCACGTTCATCTCGTGGTAGAGACCCGTGTTGTAGGTCGGTGCACCGACGATGAGGCCGCGATAGCGGAAGAGGTCGCGGATGATGTAGGAGTGGTGGGTCTTCGAGACGTTGTACATCACGATGTTCTTCAACCCGGCAGCGGCGGCGCTGCGAGCGATGACCTCGGCAGCGCGCTCGGTGTTGCCGTACATCGTGCCGTAGCAGATGACGAGTCCCGGCTCGGCCTCATAGCGCGAGAGACGGTCGTAGATGCCGATGACGCGCTCCACGTGCTCATGCCACACAGGGCCGTGGGTGGCGCAGATGTAGTCCACCTTCACGCCGGCCAGCTTCTTCAGGGCCATCTGCACGGGCGTGCCGTACTTGCCCACGATGTTGGAGTAGTAGCGCGTCATCTCGGGCCAGAACTCGTCGCAGTTCATCTGCTCGTCAATCCAGGCGCCGTTCAGCGCGCCGAAGCATCCGAAGGCGTCGCCGCTGAAGAGGACTGAGGCCCCCCCTACGGCCCCCGAGGGGGCTTCTATACTACCTTTCCCCTTAGTAGACGAGAGAGGGGTGACCAGCGTCATCATCGTCTCGGGCCAGTGTACCATGGGTGTGAGGACGAACTGCAGCTCGTGGCGGCCCAGGGAGAGGCGCTCGCCGTTCTTCACCTCGCGCAGGCCCTCGGTGAGGCGGTAGAAGCCGCTCATCATGTCGAAGGTCTTCTTGTTGCCGATAATCTGCACCCCGGGGTAGTACTGGCGCAGCAGTGCCAGCGAGCCGCTGTGGTCGGGCTCCATGTGGTTCACGACGACGTAGTCCAGCTGACGGTCGCCGAGCACCTGGCGCAGATTCTCCAGGAAGGGCAGGAAGAAGTCGGCCTCGACGGTGTCCACCAGGCAGGTCTTCTCGTCGTCGATGACGTAGGCGTTGTAGCTCACGCCGTGGGGCAGCGGCCAGAGGCCCTCGAAGAGCGACTTGTTGCGGTCGTTCACCCCAACGTAATAGATGCTGTCAGTAATCTGTTTCATTTTCTCGGTTTGTTAGTTTGCGGTTTAATGTAATTGGCTGCAAAATTACTGCTTTTTCCCCAAATGGCCAAAAAAAGAGTTTATTTACTTTGCCAGTTCGGGGGAATGTAGTAATTTTGCAGCCTAACAACCATCTCTAATCCCTAATCTCCTAACTTTGAAATGAAGAAATGGACCATCGACGACGCCCGCGAGCTGTACAACATTAACGGCTGGGGCACAAGCTACTTCGGTATCAACGACCAGGGTCATGTCTACGTGACGCCCTGCAAGGACAGTGTGCAGATAGACCTGCGCGAGGTGATGGACGAGCTGCAGCTGCGCGACGTGACGGCCCCCGTGCTGCTGCGCTTCCCCGACATTCTGGACAACCGCATCGAGAAGACATGGAGCTGCTTCAAGAAAGCCGCCGAGGAGTACGACTACAAGGGCGAGAACTACGTGGTCTACCCCATCAAGGTGAACCAGATGCAGCCCGTCGTCGAGGAAATCATCAGCCACGGCCGCAAGTTCAACCTGGGCGTGGAGGCCGGCTCCAAGCCCGAGCTTCACGCCGTCATAGCCGTGCAGTGCCAGAGCGACTCAATCATCGTATGCAACGGCTACAAGGACCAGTCATACATAGAGCTGGCCCTGCTGGCACAGAAGATGGGCAAGCATATATTTATAGTTGTGGAGAAGCCCAACGAGCTGGAGCTCATAGCCCGCGAGGCGAAGAAGCTGGGCGTGAAGCCCAACATCGGCATACGCATCAAGCTGGCCTCCTCGGGCTCGGGCAAGTGGGAGGAGAGCGGCGGCGACGCCTCGAAGTTCGGCCTTACCAGCGCCGAGCTGCTCGAAGCCCTCGACCTGCTCGACAAGAAGGACATGCGCGACTGCCTACGGCTCATACACTTCCACATAGGCAGCCAGATTACCAAGATAAGGCGCATACAGACCGCCCTGCGCGAGGCGTCGCAGTTCTACATCCAGCTGCACAAGATGGGCTACAACGTGGACTTCGTAGACTGCGGCGGCGGACTCGGCGTGGACTACGACGGCACGCGCTCGCCCTCCAGCGAGAGCTCGGTGAACTACTCCATACAGGAGTACGTCAACGACTGTATCTACACCTTCGTGGAGGCCGCCAACAAGAACGGCATACCCCACCCCAACCTCATCACCGAGAGCGGACGCTCGCTGGCCGCCCACCACTCGGTGCTCGTCATCGACGTGCTGGAGACGGCCTCGCTGCCCGAGATGCCCGAGGAGTTTGAGCCCGACCCCGACTCGCACCAGCTCGTAAAGGACCTGTACGAGATATGGGACAACCTCAGCCCGCGCAACGTGCTCGAGGACTGGCACGACGCGGAGCAGATACGCGAAGAGGTGCTGGACCTCTTCACCCACGGCATCGTAGACCTCAAGACCCGTGCCGAGGTGGAGGCCATGTACTGGAGCGTATGTCACGAGATACACGCCCTGGCGAAGAACCTGAAGCACATTCCCGAGGAGCTGATGAACATCGACAAGCTGCTGGCCGACAAGTACTTCTGCAACTTCTCGCTCTTCCAGTCGCTGCCCGACTCGTGGGCCATAGACCAGCTCTTCCCCATCATGCCCATACAGCGCCTCGACGAGCGACCCACGCGCAACGCCACCCTGCAGGACATCACCTGCGACTCCGACGGAAAGATAGCGCAGTTCGTCACCAACCGCCACAACTCTCACGCACTGCCCGTTCACGCCCTGCGCAAGAACGACAAGTACTACCTCGGCGTGTTCCTCGTGGGTGCCTATCAGGAGATACTCGGCGACATGCACAACCTCTTCGGCGACACCACCGC
>CAMPCG010000156.1 GCA_946644025.1 uncultured Prevotellaceae bacterium
CCATGAAGAAGACGCCGATGATGGTGGAGTTCCAGATTACGCAGGAGTATCTGGGTGCAGCCAACCACCTCGCCTATCTCGCGCCGATGTGGCAGGAGTTCTTCTCGTTTGTGAAGCCCGCCAGCATCAAGGCGATGGCCGGCGTGGCCAACATCGGCGACGACACGAACTGGTGCGGACACCACTTCGCACAGGCCAACTGGTATGCCTTCGGGCGAATGGCTTGGAACCCGTCGCTCACGCCCGCGCAGATTGCCGACGAGTGGATTGGACAGACCTTCAGCAGCAACCCGTCGTTCGCACAGCCCGTGTCGAAGATGATGCTGGCGAGCCGCGAGGCCATCGTCAGCTACATGATGCCGCTGGGCCTGCATCACATCTTCGCCGGAGGCCACCACTACGGCCCCGAGCCGTGGTACAGCCCGAAAGGCCTGAGGGCCGACTGGACACCGCCCTACTACCACAAGGCCGACAGCATCGGACTGGGATTTGACCGCACGACGAAGGGGTCGGCCAACGTCCGTCAGTACCCCGACGAGCTCTGCCGACAATACAACGACCTCAGCACCTGCCCCGAAGAGCTGCTCGCATGGTTCCACCACGTGCCCTGGGACCACAAGATGAAGAGCGGTCGTAGCTTCTGGGACGAGCTGTGCCATAAGTACGACGAGGGTGTCCGCGAGGCGCGCCACTTCCTCGCCGTCTGGGACGCCGTGCAGCCCTACGTCGACAGCCAGCGCTTCGGCGAGGTGCAGCGGAAACTGCGCATACAGGCCCGCGACGCCGAGTGGTGGCGCGACGCCTGCCTGCTCTATTTCCAGACCTTCTCACACCGTCCCATACCGCAGGACGTGGAGCACCCCGTACACAACCTCGACGAGATGATGAAGTTCAACATCCCCATCACCATGTACGAAAACCCCGAAAGCGGCTACAACAAGTGACCCCCGTCACGTCTCTTACGCTGCGATTCCATCGCAGCCCCAAAAACTCTAAGCAAATGACCAATTTTGAAAGCAAAGTAAAGCAGATTCCCTATCCGCAGGCGTCAGTCTACCGCAAGCTCAGCGACCTGAACAACCTGGTACGCCTGCGCGACCGCCTGCCTTCAGACAAGATTAAGGACTTCACCTTCGACGCCGACAGCGTGACCGCCCAAGTGCCGATGGTGGGTGTCATCTCCATGCGCATCGTCGAGCGCCAAGAGCCTTCGTGCGTGAGGTTCGAGTCGGTGCAGTCGCCCATACCCTTCAGTCTCAGCATCAACGTAATGCCCGGCGACGACAACACCTCGAAGACGAAGGTAAAGATAGATGCCGACATTCCCTTCATGCTCTCATCCTTCGTGAGCGGGCCCCTCAAGGAAGGCGTGGACAAGGTGGCTGACATGCTGGCCCAAATATCATACGACTAACAGCATCACGACATGAGAAAAGCAACATTCTGCCTGGCCGTCATGGCCTCCGCCCTTACACTGACCGCCACCGCCCAGAACCCGCAGCGGGGCGACTACGGCTACCTCTACTGCCACATGAGCGACGGCGGCGAGTACACTGCCTACGCACTGAGCCGCGACGGCTATCACTACGAGGACGTGCTCGGCGGGAAGCCCATCATGGACCCCAAGGAGCACGCCCGGATAGAGGGCGGACAGCGTGACGCCTATATCTGCCGAACCTACAATGCCAAGGGCTACCTCATGGTCACTACCGACATGTGCGTAGCAAAGAGCAAGGTGTGGGACAACTACGGCATCGACCTGCTGCGCAGCGACGACCTCATACACTGGGAGAGCAAGACCTTCGACTTCCGCCAGGGAACGAAGATATTCTGCGACCCGCAGTCGCCCAGCGTCTACAAGGACTGGAGCACCATCAACCGCGTGTGGGCACCGCAGATATTCTGGAATCCCTCCTACGTATGGCCCGATGGCGAAAAGGGCGGATACTTCATCTACTACTCTATGTGGAACCGCGCCGAGGAGGAGTACGACCGCATGTACTACTCCTACGCCGACAAGACGTTTACAAAGCTGACGCAGCCCCGCCTGCTCTTCGACTGGGGCTACGCCACCATCGACGCCGACATCAACCTGCTCAGTGACGGGAAATACCATATCCTCATCAAGAAGGAAGGCGGCAAGCCCGGCATCTACACTGCCGTGAGCGACCATCTGGAAAGCGGATGGGGAGAGCCTGTGGAGGACGACTACGTCAGCTTTGAAGGGAAGAAGAAATGTGAGGGCAGCAGCGCCTTCCAACTCATCGGCGACAGCACCTGGCGCGTGGCCTACATCCAGTACAGCGACCGGCCGAAGCACTACCGCATCTGCAAGGCCGACGAAAACCTGCGCAACTTCCACGACCCCGTGGACATTGAGGGCGTCACCGGCCCGCAGCACGGCTCCTTCATGCGACTGACGAAGAAGGAGTACAAGCGACTGGCTGCGCTGAACAAAAAATAAGACCTGTGCGGATATAAAAACAGTCCAGTCGTCGAAAAAGCAAACCTAACCACCTTCAATCTTCCACTAATTGGGATAAACGACTACTAATTATGATAAATATTTTTCCCAATTTTACATCATTTATCACAATTAGTGGAAAGCCTTCCGCTTCAAGGCAAGGGGGAGTCGTAGTCGATGACATCCTCGACATTCTCTATGGTGACCGTCTCGTCTCCCTCTGCTATTTCCACTTCCTCTTCCACCTCCTCCATGTCGTCCTCTGTGCTGCAGGGGTCGAAATTGGCGGGATAGTCAAAGCAGTCGGCCTGTGTGATGCCCAGTGCCGGGTCGTTGTATATGCTCTTCATGTACTTGGCGAAGACGGGGAGAGCGGCCGAGGCGCCCTGTCCGAAGGTCATCGTGTCGAAGTGTATGTCGCGGTCGTCGCCGCCCACCCAGCATCCTGAGACGAGCTTCGGCGCCACGCCCATGAACCAGGCGTCGCTGTTGCTGTTCGTCGTTCCGGTCTTGCCGGCCAGGGGGGCGGTGATGTTGTAGCGGTTGCGCAGTCGGCTGGCCGTTCCGCCGTCGACCACGGCCTGCAGCATGTAGAGCATCTTGTTGGCGGCGTTCTCCTCCATCACCTCGTTCATACGCGCCGTGAAGTTAGCCACGGTGTTACCTTCGCTGTCCACGATGCGCGTCACGTACAGCGGAGCCGAGCGCACACCGTGGTTGGCAAAGGCGGTGTAAGCGCTGACCATCTCGGCCACGGTGATGTCGCACGTGCCCAGACAGAGGGCGGGCGAGGGATGTATCTCGGGATTCTCTATCCCGAAGTCGTGCAATATCTGCACGAAGTTCTTCGGCGTGGTGCGGTGGGTAATGAGGTAGGCCGAAATCCAGTTGTTCGACTGCTGCAGCGCCCATTTCAGCGTCACATTCTCTCCGTAGCGGGCCCTGCTGCCATTGCGCGGTGTCCATGCCTGTCCGGGCACGGGGTAGTAGGTGCGCTGCACGTTGCGCACGGTGTCGCAGGGCGTCATGTTGGCTCCCGAGCTCATCATCACCAGCGAGTAGAGGAAAGGCTTGATGGTGGAGCCCACCTGGCGTCGGCCCTCCGTAGCCATGTCGTAGGCGAAGTTGTGGAAGTCCAGTCCTCCGACGTACGCCTTCACGTGGCCGTTGTGGGGGTCCATGCTGAAGAATCCTGTGCGCAGGAACGACTTGTAGTGGCGTATGGAGTCCATGGGCGTCATCACCGTGTCCACCTCGCCGTGCCAGGTAAAGACCTGCATCTTCGTCCTGGTGTTGAAGGCGCGGTCTATCTCCTCCTTAGTATACCCAGAGGCCTTCATCAGCCGGTAGCGCTCCGTCTGCCTGACGCTGCGCTGCAATATGCGTAGCACCTCACTGCGCGACAGCTTGCTGGAGTAAGGCGCATTGGGCTTGTGGCGTAGCGACTTCTCAAACTCCGGCTGCAGATAGCCCACGACATGCTCGTAGCAGGCCTGCTCGGCATACTTCTGCATACGCGAGTCGAGCGTGGTGTAGACCTTCAGGCCGTCGGTATATATATTATAATGTGAACCGTCGCGTTTGACGTTCTTGTTGCACCACCCGAAGAGCGGGTCGTTAATCCAGTTGAGCGAGTCGATATGATACTTCACATAGTTCCATTCCGGGTAGTCGGCGCGGCGCGGTTTCTTGGCCGTCATGTAGCGGCGCAGGAAGTCGCGGAAATAGGTGGCCATGCCCTCGTTGTGGTCGGCCGAATGGAACTTCAGCGCCATGGGCAAAACGGAGCAGCTGTCATACTCCTGCTCGGTGATGTAGCCGGCCTTGAGCATCTGGTGCAGCACGACGTTGCGGCGCTCGAGCGACCGCTGCTCAAACCTCACGGGATTATAGTATGAAGGATTCTTGCACAGGCCTACGAGCGTGGCGCTCTCTGTAAGGGTCAGGTCGCGGGGTTCCTTCGAGAAGTAGACGTTGGCGGCCGTCTTGATGCCGACGGCGTTGTGGAGGAAGTCGAAATAGTTGAGGTAGAGGGTGATGATTTCCTCCTTGGTGTAGTTTCGCTCCAGCTTCACGGCGATGACCCACTCTATGGGTTTCTGCAGCATACGCTCGGTGGTGCTGTAGGCCACGTCGGTGAACAGCTGCTTGGCCAGCTGCTGGGTGATGGTTGAGCCTCCGCCGGCGTTCTTCTGTCCGAGTATGCCGCGCTTGACGATAGCGCGTGCCAGCGCATAGAAGTCTATGCCGGAGTGCTCGTAGAAGCGCACGTCCTCGGTGGCCACGAGGGCCTCGACGAGCGACGGGGCCAGGTCGTCGTAATCGACCATCACGCGGTTCTCGCGGTTCATGTTCCACGTTCCCAGGAGCTTGTCGTCGGAGGAAAAGACCTGCGTGGCATATTTATTGATGGGGTTCTGAAGGTCTTCGATGGGCGGCATGAATCCTATACGGCCGTCGGAGATGGCCCAGAAACAGCCTGCTGCTACGAGGACACCCATCAGGAGGAGGGTCCAGAGGATGATGAAAAACCACTTTCTCATACTTGCGTTCTTATTATGGGGCTAATGGGTTTTATGGGGTAGATGGGGTTAATGGGGTGTCAGAGGGGGGAATGACCTTTTGGTCAAACCTGGTCAGCGTCGACTCGATGACGGTTGGCGGGCACAGTTCCTGCCACGAGCGGGCATCGTGACGCGTGAGCACCGTCTGCCGCTCTCCCTCGCGGGTCGTGTATGTTCGCTTGAAGTCTACGACCGTCACCGTGTCTGCCTGTTGTGTCTTCAGCTCTATGGTCAGGGCGTCGCTCATGCTGATGCTCAGCGAGTCGTCGGCAAGGAAGGTCATCTCCGTCTGTCCGCCAAGCGCGTTGTCAATGACGGCCTTCATCTTTGCATCCATGAAGTCCATGAGGTCCAGCCGGTTATTGGCCGTGAGGTAAGGCACGAGCGAGTCGGGCATGGCCTTGAAGGCCTCGCGCACCGATTGCGCCTGAGAAGAGAGAAGTGAGAAGTGAGAAGTGATAAATATGATTACCATTGCTCTCATGCATCGGACAATCCTTTTCCCACGCCAGACTTTACTCATTATTATCATGTAATTCATAATCGACTCCTAACTTCATTAATAATCATATTTATCACTCATCACTTCGAGAGCTGCATCATCATCACCGCAGCCAGTCCGGCGGTCTCGGTGCGCAGTCGGCTCTTTCCCAGGTCTACGGAGACGAAGCCTGCCTCGACGGCCATCTGCACCTCGGCGAAGGAGAAGTCGCCCTCGGGGCCTATCATCACGAGAGCGTCCTCGTCGGGCTGTCCCCGTCGGAGACAGTCGAAGAGGTTCTCGCGCGGAATCTCGGCATAGCAGTGGGCTATGTAGCGTCGTCCCGTGGTGTGTCGCCGTATGAAGTGGCCGAAGTCCTGCATGTCGTTCAGCCGTGGCAGCCATGCCTTCCGGCTTTGCTTCATGGCAGCCACCGCAATCTTCTCAAGGCGAGGCAGTTTCACCGCCCTCCGCTCGGAGAACTGACAGTTGAGCAGGGTCAGTTCGTCGATGCCCACCTCGGTAGCTTTCTCCACGAGCCACTCCGTGCGCTCCATCATCTTCGTGGGCGCTACGGCCAGGTGCACACGTCCCGGCCACTGTCTCGGCTGGGGCAGCGTCGCTCTGACATGATAGCCGCAACGCTTGGCCGAGGTCTCGGTCACCTCGGCCTCAAAGAACGTACCTTGTCCGTCCATGAGCATCATCTCGTCGCCCGTCTTCAGCCGCAGCACGCGCACGGCGTGGACGGCCTCCTCGTCGGGCAGCGTCTGCCGCGTGGCAGCGTCGGGCACAAAGAAATAACGCTCTTCTTTCATGGCTCTGAGTTCTAAAGTCTGATGTCTATAGTCTAAAGTCCAAAGTCTAAAGTCTGTAGTCTGAAGTCTAAAGTCTAAAGTCTAAAGTCTGAAGTCTAAAGTCTAAAGTCTAAAGTCCAAAGTCTAAAGTCTAAGACAAGGTAGTGGTCGTGGTCGTAGGCCTGGCCGGTGTGTTGCGCCGTTTTATCTCGTCGCGCAGCTGCGATGCCAGTTCGTAGTTCTCGTCGTCTATGGCGTTTTGCAGTGCCATCTGCAGTCTCGGCTCGTCCATGGTGTTGATGGGTATGGCTATGCCCGTGGCCGTCTCGTCGAACGGTGTGCTCTGTCGTTTCATCAGGTTCTCCTCTATATAAAGAGGTATGTCCGAGATGGTCATCAGGAGCACCGCATCGCTCATGCGCAGCCGTGCGGAGTCTCCTTGCTCGCTCATGAGCACCACCTGGTACTGTCCCTGGAAGAGTCCGAACACCATCAGCTCGTATCGTGACGGCAGCAGCGA
>CAMPCG010000157.1 GCA_946644025.1 uncultured Prevotellaceae bacterium
GCTCTTGCATCGTGTGCCGAGTCCTACACCATACAAGGCTCTTCGTCGCTGGCCCTGCTCGACGGCAACAAGCTCTACCTGAAAGCCATGGAGGGCCGCGATATGAAGACGCTCGACTCGTGTGACGTAGTGCATGGCAAGTTCCGTTTCACCGGAATGTTGGACACCACGCAGATGGCCGCCCTCTTCATGGGCGATAAGAGCGTGCTGCCCATCGTCGTGGAGCGCGGCGACATCAAGGTGCGTATAGAGGACACTCAGCAGAAGGTGAGCGGTTCGCCACTGAACGAGGTGCTCTACATCTTCCTCGACCGTCACAACCAGCTGCAGAACGACCTTATTGAGCTGGGCCACCGCGAGAGCCGTATGCTCCTCGACGGCATTGAGGAGGACGTCATCAGCCAGGAGATAGCCAAGGAGTGGAACGCCATCAGCCAGCGTGAGGACAGTTTGGTGACGAACTTCGTGGTCGACAATTTCGACAACGTCCTGGGGCCCTTCATCTTCATACAGATGAGCTCGTCGGTGCCACAGGTGGAGCACATCTGGAGCAAAGCCCCCGATGCGTTCAAGCAGCTGCCCGACGTGAGCGAGTTCTACCAGCGCGTGACCACCACCGCCAGTCCCACCATGCCAGACAGCCACGACGCCGCTGCCGCCACGCCGCAGGACATAGACGACGCCACCATACAAGACATCCTGAACGGAAGATGAAGACAATCATAGCCGGCGGGACAATAGTAAACGAGGGTAAAAGGCAGAAAGGCGACCTCGTCATTGAGGATGGCATCATTGTCAGTATAGACACTGCGCACCCGTCACCCAACACCCCACACCCATCACCCGACACCATCGATGCCACCGGCTGCTACGTCCTGCCCGGTATCATCGACAGCCACGTACATTTCCGCGAGCCAGGCCTGACAGAGAAGGCCGACATAGAGAGCGAGAGCCGCGCCGCCGCTGCCGGGGGCGTGACCAGCTACATGGAGATGCCCAACACCGTGCCGCAGACCACGACGCCCGAGGCGCTGGAGGACAAACACCGCCGGGCGGCCGAGAGCAGCCACGTGAACTATTCCTTCTTCTTCGGTGCCACCAACGACAACGTCGGCCTCTTCCAGAAGCTCGACCCCAAGCGTGTGCCGGGCATCAAGCTCTTCATGGGCAGTTCGACGGGCAACATGCTCGTCGACGGCGACGAAGCCCTGCAGCAGGTGTTTGCCACGGCGGCCCGTCTGGGGCTGCCCGTCATGGCCCATTGCGAAGACACCGCCCTCATCAACGCCAACATGAAGGCCGTATGCGAGGGCTACGGCGACGACCCTCCCGTAGCGCTCCACCCGCTCATTCGCAGTGAGGAGGCCTGTCTGCGCTCTACGCAGAAGGCTGTCGCCCTGGCCAAGAAATACGGCACGCGCCTACACGTGGCACACGTCAGCACGGCCGACGAGCTGGAACTGTTCAAAGCCTCCCCTTCGGGGGGAGGTTGGTGGGGGCCTACCGCCGAGGTCACCGTGGGCCATCTATTCTTCTCCTCAGACGACTACGCCCGGCTGGGCACCCGCATCAAGGTGAACCCCGCCATCAAGAGTCCTGTCGACCAGTTCATGCTGCGCCAGGCCCTCACGGAAGGGCGCATCGCCACCATCGGCACCGACCACGCCCCGCACCTGCTCTCGCAGAAGGAGGGCGGCTGCGCACGTGCTGCCAGTGGTATGCCGATGGTGCAGTTTGCACTCCCGGCAATGCTCGAGCTGGTAGACCAGGGCGTGCTCACCCTGGAGCGTATGGTCACACTGATGTGTCATAACCCCGCCCGTCTCTTTGGCGTGAGCCAACGCGGACTGCTACGTCCAGGCTACAAGGCCGACATCGTCATCGTGCGGCCCCACAATCCGTGGACGGTCACGCCCGACGTCATCGAGAGCAAGTGCGGATGGAGCCCCCTGGAGGGTCACACCTTCCAGTGGCGGGTGGAGCGTACGCTCTGCAACGGCCACACCGTCTACGACGGGAAGAGCGTCGACCGCACCTACATCGGACAGGCGCTGCAGTTTACTACTACATAAGTCATCATGATAGCGAGAGCCTTTATTTATATAGTTCTAATGACTGTGCTGGCCGACGTCTGGCTGCACCTTCGCTTCCTTCGCCGGCTGCGCTGGTGGTGGCAGCTGCTGTGGTGGCTGCCGTCGCTGCTGATTATCGGCTGCGCGTGCTGGCTGTGTCGGGAGCCTGACTTCGTTCCCGCCGACCCCACGCTGCTCCATGCCTTCCTCCTTGCCTATTTCGCCATTGTCGTGCCGAAGGCCGTCTTCGCCCTGTTCGATGCCGCTGGCCTTGTGGCGGGCATCTGGTGGAGACGTGGCCGCCGCGCCGGGCTCGTAGCGGGTGCCATAGCAGCCGCCATGGCCGTTGCAACCGCCTTTTACAGCTACTACGTGGGCTTCTACCGCTTCGAGGTAGTGCGCGTGGAGCTGGCCTTTGCCGACCTTCCTAAGCGTTTCGACGGCTACCGCATCGTGCTCTGGAGCGACGCCCACGTGGGCACGCTCACCGGCGAGCGGCAGCAGATTCTGGCACGCGCCGTGGACAGCATCAACGCCCAGAAGGCCGACATGGTGGTCTTCGCCGGCGACCTGCAGAACGTCCGCCCGCAGGAGATAGACCCCCACCGCGAGCTGCTCAGCAGCATCAAGGCCCGCGACGGCGTGTTCTCAGTCATGGGCAACCACGACTACCCCGTCTACAGCGGCGACGACGACTTTGAGAAATACGCCAACCTGGGCCGCCGCACGTCCATAGACGAGGACCTGGGCTGGACGCTGCTAAGCAACGAGCACCGCACCGTGCGCCGCGGCGACGACCACATCGTCATTGCCGGCATGGAGAATGACGGCGAGGGCAAGAGCGAGCGCGACCCGCAGTTGGGCGACATACAGAACGCCCTGTGGGGCGTAGGACGCGACGAGTTCGTCGTCATGCTCGAGCACGACCCGCGCTCCTGGCGCCGCACCATACTGCCCCACAGCCACACGCAACTCACCCTCAGCGGGCACACCCACGCCATGCAGCTGGCCCTGATGGGCTGGTCGCCCGTCAGCCTCTACTACAAGGAGGCCAACGGACTCTACCGCCTGGGCCAGCGCGCCATCTACGTCTCCAAGGGCCTCGGCGGCGTCATCCCCTTCCGCCTCGGAGCCCCCGGCGAAATCGTCGTCATCACGCTGAAGAGTGAAAGCTGAAGCCGAAATAAAGAATATCGGAATATCGTTATATCGAAATATCGATATATCGATATAACGATATCACGATATCACGACAAATCGATATAACGATATAACGATATAACGATATAACGATATAACGACAAATCGATATAACGATATTACGATATTACGACATCACGACATAACGACATCACGAAACATCGTCTCCCCTTAACCCGCAAACCGAAAATCCATGAAATATCTCTACCGTCTCTACCAGCTCATCGTTGTTCTTCCCCTCGGCCTTGTGCTGACGCTGCTCACCGCGCTCATCACCATCGTAGGCTGCTCGCTGGGCAATGGCCACTTCTGGGGCTACTACCCCGCTCACCTCTGGGCCCGCATCATGCTGTGGCTCTTTCTCATCCCCGTCAAGGTCGACGGGCGTGAGCATCTGGAGCGTCGGCAGAGCTACGTCTTCGTGTCCAACCACCAGGGTGCCTTCGACATCTTCCTCATCTACGGCCACCTGAACCGCAATTTCAAGTGGATGATGAAGCACCAGCTCAAGAGCCTCCCCCTCGTGGGCTACGCCTGCCAGAAGGCCCACCACATCTTCGTCGACAAGCGCGGGCCGAAGAAGATTAAGGCCACCTACGACGCCGCCCGCGAGACGCTGCAAGACGGCATGAGCGTCACCATGTTTCCCGAGGGCGCACGCACCTTCACCGGCCACATGGGCTTCTTCCGCAAGGGAGCCTTCGCCCTGGCCGACGAGCTGCAGCTGCCCGTCGTGCCGATGACCGTCAACGGCTCGTTCAACATCATGCCCCGCCAGCGCGACTTCCACTTCGCCGCCTGGCATCGACTCACCCTCACCATCCATCCGCCCATCTACCCCGTAGGCCAAGGCCCTGACAACGTGCAGGCAACGCTCCGTCAGGCCTACGACTCGGTCATGTCGGCCCTCACGCCAGAATATCAGGGATACGTCGAGAATCCCGACCAGTAACATCCCCCCTCCTAAAGAATCCTCCGACTTTGAGCCGTCCAGACCCCGAGTTTGGACGGCTCAAAGTGCGTGATGCTCATTTTTTCGCCATTTTCCTTTGCCGTGTGCGCAAAAATTCGTAATTTTGCACACAAAGAGTAACCACCATGACCCTACAGCTGTTTAAATGGATGATGGCGCTGGCCGTGATGCTCTACCTGCCGCTGCTTTTCGAGCAGGTGAAGGGCTTCCGCCGGAAAGACAGCAAGCACTCTGACGAGTATGTCAAAGAGCGCGTGGAGAGCCTGTGGTTCGACGTGACCCACTTCTACAACCAGCTGGCATCGAAGATTGCCCACCAACTGCAACAGGCCGACGACTCCTCCCTGCAGGACGCCCTGCCCGAGGTGTGGCCCGACTTCGACCAGCTGTACTGCTCCGAGGCATGGAACAAGTGCATGGCCGAAGCGGAAACAGACAAGCGAAAATCACTGCAGGCATCGACGGCTGGCAGCCAAAGTGCGCCAGGCAACTACTGGCTGGGGCAGGGACTGCACACGCCCGACGGCGAGGGACAGGACGACGGACAGCTGGGATTCCTGTATATAAACAAGGTGGAGGTGATAGACCGCACCGGCGACCAGGCCACCGTCTCGCTCACGCTGCACAACGGCAACCGCGCCGTGCCCATGCTGCTGGCAATGGTCTTCGAGCGCGACGACTGGTACATCGACAACATGACCCTCTACTGGAACGAGACGCCCTCCACCCGCTACTACGACTGGCGGCAGGAGACGGAAAGACTGAAGGCTGAGAATTAATCACTAACAAACAATAACCATCAAAAAAAACTAAAGGACATGAAAAAGAACAGCTTGTTTGGCTTCGCAGTAGCCTTATTCTCGCTGACAGCGGGCGTGACCACGGTGCAGGCCGGTGGTCTGATGACCAACACCAACTATCACATTGCCTTCGACCGTATGTTTGCACGTGGTGCCACCACCGAGATTGACGCCGCCTACTCCAACCCCGCCGGACTGGCATGGGGCCACGAGGGTTTCCAATTGTCGCTCAACCTGCAGAAACCCTGGCAGCGGCGCGACATTGAGACCGACTACCCGCTGCTGCAGCCGATGTACGGAAGCAGGACCCACAAGTTCGAGGGCAAGGCGTCGGCACCCATCGTGCCCGCACTCTTCGCCTCGTACAAGAAAGACCGCTGGGCACTATCCACGATGATAGGCATCGTGGGCAGCGGCGGCTTCGTGAAGTACGACGAGGGCGTGCCCATGTTCAACGTCATGCTCGGCGCCATGCTCGGTGCCAAGGGCGTCACGCCCGAACAGTACTTCCTGTCATCGTCGATGAAGGGCAAGCAGTACATCTACGGCGGACAGCTGAACTTCACCTACCGCATTACCGACTTCCTGGCCGCGGCCGTGGGTATGCGTGCCAATTACTACGACGGCTACTACCGCGGCCACGTTTTCGCCGGCGACCACCCCGTCCTGGGCCAGCTGGCCCGACTGCAGCTCGACGTGGACCAGAAGGGCTGGGGCTTTGCGCCCATCGTGGGCCTCGACTTCCACCGGGGGCCCCTCACCGTGGGCGTGAAGTATGAGTTCCGCACACGTATCTGCACCAAGAACGAGACCAACGAGCTGACCGCCGCACTGGGACAGGGGCTGCAGGCCCGCCTGGCCGCCACCGACCCCGCCTCGCTGCAGGCCATAGCCACCACGCTGGGCAGCAAGACCGCCCCCTATGCCGACGGTGCCGAGACGCGCTACGACATGCCCTCGCTGCTCGCCGTGGCCGCGCAGTACGACATCTCGCCCAAGGTGCGCGCAGCCGTGGAGTACCACTTCTTCGACGACAAGAGCGCGAAGATGGCCGGAAACAGGCAGGAGGAGCTCTCCCACGGCACACACGAAATCCTCGCCGGCGTGGAGTGGGACGTCAACGACAAGCTCACCCTCTCCTGCGGCGGACAGCGCACCGACTACGGACTCGCCGACACCTACCAGCAGAACACGTCGTTCGCCTGCGACAGCTACAGCGTGGGTCTGGGCGGAGCCGTCAATCTTACCGACAAGATGCGCCTGAACTTCAGCTACTTCTGCTCGCTCTACAGCGACTACACCGTGCAGAGCAACAGCTATCTGGGCACCGGCATAGCCGGCAGCGACACCTATAGCCGCACCAACCACGTCATCGGCCTCGGCCTGGACTATAAGTTCTAAGTCAGCTTCTTGTCGCCCCTTCCCCTTGGAAGGAGAAAAGATGAGCAGCGTGCTGCTACGGTGTGCTCCTTTCTGTTGATGTGAAAGAGCCGTGGAAAAGTTGTCGTTGCACGTATTTTAAATGTAGAAAGGGTAAGGACTATCTACAAACCACGTCGGTGTTTGTATAAACGCTGACGTGGTTTGTACAAACGTCGACGTGGTTTGTACAAACACTGTCAGCGTTTGAAGAATTCTCTAATGAACTGATGGCCCAAGTGTGTTTCGGTGACGTAACGCCGAAGTCAGGA
>CAMPCG010000158.1 GCA_946644025.1 uncultured Prevotellaceae bacterium
CGCAGCCTCGTTACCATCACAGGTGATAAATTTCTTTTCTTTTGCCATTTGTTTAATAATAAATGAGATATTTGTTTAGTATAAAAATCCTAAAAGCCACAACGGAATCTGGTTCTCTTTGCCAATCTCCGTATTGTAGCGGGCATAAATCACGTCGGGTGCGTACCTTATTTTATTGTGGGCGTCAGCATCGCAGATGCGGAACTTCAGCTTTTCGTCCACCAGGTAGAACTGGTCTCTGCCGCTTTGGTTCACCTTGTGGTCCTTCCACAGCGAGTTGACGAAGAAGGTCTCCATAGCGTCCTGCTTCTCCACGTGGATGGGGTAGATGGCGTAGAGCAGGTTCGAGTTGTGGAGCATCACCTTCGACGGCTTCTTGGGGAATTCCTCGCCTACGGGGTAGATCATGTTCAGCAGGCGGGCGTCGGTCAGGTACTTGATGTAGTTCATCACCGTGGCGCGGCTGGTCTCGATGTCGCAGGCCAGCTTCGACACGTTGGGTGCTTTCGGGCCTTCCTCAGCCAGCTGGTAGAACAGTTTCTTGATTTTCGTAAGGTACTTCAGTTCTATTTGCTTGATGAGCAGTATGTCTACCTCGGTCATCATGTTCATCGTCTTCAGCAGGTTCTCGGAGTAGTTGCGGTGTTCCTGGAAGAAAGGATAGAACCCATGATGGATGTAGTCCTGGAAGTAGCGTCGCGGAGATACCGAAGGCAGAATCTGCTTGATGATGCGGCTGTGGTCTTCCAGTATCTCCTCTAAGGAGTAGGGGCGGAAGCTGTTGCCCGTCAGCAGGTTCAGGAACTCGCGGAAGGAGAAGCCGCGCAGGTTGTAGCTCTTCACGATGCCGTTCAGCTCGGGGTTCTCGTCCTTCAGTCGCATCACGCTCGATCCTGTAAATACAATCTTCAGTCCCGGGTACAGGTCGTGGCACTTGCGCAGCTCGTGCGACCAGTTGTCCTGCTTGAACACCTGGTCTATCAGCAGCACGCGCCCACCGTGATGGTAGAACTCGCCTGCGAAGTCGGCAATGCCGCGTCCCTGGAAATAGAAGTTGTTCATGTTGATGTAAAGGCACTGCTTGTCGTTTACATCATACTTCTCCTTTGCATACTGCAGCAAGAATGTGGTCTTTCCGATGCCTCGCGTGCCTTTGATGCCGATAAGCCTGTCGTTCCAGTTGATTTCGTCCATCAGCGTACGACGAACTGGAGCGTTTACATGCTCTATCAGGTAGCGATGAGTTCTAAAGAAAGCTTCCATTCTTGATGATTTGTTTTAAAACGAATGCAAAGGTACTATATTTCCGTCATATTGCAAAGCAGAGATAGCAAAAACTTTATATTTTCACTTATTTTAATTTTTCTTGCTGAGCTTGTTGAGCCTGCGGCGGGCGTCGTGGGCGTCGGGATAGAGTTCCAGCGCTTTCTCGTAGTTGCGGATGGCGGCGTCGGTCATGTGCTCTTGCTCGCACTCGCGGCCCAGCAGCGTGTACTCGGCAGCCAGTTTCTTGAGCTGTTTGTTCTTCTCTTGCAGGTCGTCTTTGAGCCGGGTGTTCTCGGCTTTCAGCCTGTTGATGATTTCGAGCTTGTGCTTGATGTATCGCTTGGCCACGGGCTTCTCAATGTCGTAGCGGCTGTGGATAGCCTTGAAGAAGTTGTCGAGGAAGGCCGTGAAGTTGCCTTGGTCGAAGGCTCTGATGGCGTCGCGGTATTCGCGGTCGGCCTTGCCCTCCTGCATGGCTCGCTCTATGAGCTGCGGGTTGTTGTACTGCTGGGCGAAGCGCACGACCTCGGCCCGCACGAAGATGTCCTGCTGGCGGATGGGCGCTTTCAGGCTGATGCCCTGTAGCGACGTGCAGCGGGAGAGCGCGACGTAGGTCTGTCCGCCGGCAAAGACGCCGCCGGTGAAGTCGATGCTCACCTGACTGAAGGTGAGTCCCTGGCTCTTGTGCACGGTGATGGCCCATGCCAGGCGCAGCGGAAACTGCTCGTAGGTGCCCAGCAGCTGCTCCTCTATCTTCTGCTCTTTCTCGTTGAAGGTGTAGCGCACGTTCTCCCACACCTCGCGTTCCACGTCGAACTCGTTCAGCTGTTCGTCGGCCACGGTGATGATGCCGCCCTCCTCGTCGATGGCGATGACGGTGCCCAGGGTTCCGTTGACCCATCGTTTCTCCTTGTCGTTCTTGATGAAGATGACCTGCGCACCGGGTTTCAGGGCCAGCTCCATGGGGGTGGGCAGCGAGCTGTCGGGGAAGTCGCCCCGGATGGTGCCGTAGAAGATGGAGGGGTTTCCCTCAAGGGCGGCCAGGCGTTGCTCGTTGGTGTAGTCGACAATGTCGCGGCGTGCTGCGAGAATGATGCTCAGTCCTTCGGCTGTCCCTTCCGTTCCTACGCGTGCGTTCAGCGACTGCAGGTCCTGCTGGGTGGCCGTGTTCTGGCGTATGCGGTCGAGCAGGGCGATGAAGCGGTCGTCCTTCTGCCTGTACACCTTCCGGAGCTCAATGCTCACCAGCTGCATCTGCTGCCACACCTTCGCGTTGAAGAAGTAGGCCGAGGCATAGAAGGGCGACAGCAGCTGGCGGTCTTCTTCCTTGACGACGGGCTCCAGCTGGTAGATGTCGCCCACGAGCAGCAGCTGCTTGCCGCCGAAGGGCTCGTAGTTGCGGGTGTAGATGCGCAGCACCTTGTCGATGAAGTCGATGATGTCGGCCCGCACCATCGATATCTCGTCGATGATGATGAGCTCCAGCTCGCGCAGCATCTTGCGCTGCTCGCTGGTGTATTTCAGGGTTTCCTTGATGTGTCGCCGGTCGTAGCGCGTGTCGTTGGGCAGCAGCGGATGGAAGGGCAGGCGGAAGAAGCTGTGCAGCGTGGCGCCGCCTGCGTTGATGGCGGCAATGCCCGTAGGGGCAAGGATGACGTGCTTCTTCTTCGTGTGCTTGTCGACGTAGCGCAGGAAGGTCGACTTTCCCGTGCCGGCCTTGCCCGTGAGGAACAGCGAACGGCGGGTGAAGTCGACGATTTGCAGGGCGTCCTGCCACTCTTTGTTGTCGAGGTCGAGTTGCTCCATCTGCTACTCCGTTGGCTCGGTATTGTTGTTGGTGGTGGCAGGGGCCTCGGCGGGTTCTGCCGGCAGTGCCGGTTGTGCTTCGCCCTCAGCGCCCTCAACGAGTATGGTTTCCATTCCCTCTTCGCTGGCCTCGTCGGTGCTGTCGTTGGGCGCATAGTAGTAGCCGCAGGCATAGTCGGTAGGCTTGAGGCTTTCGTCGTGGCAGGGAGCAAACTTCGTGCGGTATTGCCTGAAGCGCTTGTCGGCCAGCACCTTGTTGTAGAACTTGCCGCAGATGGGCAGGGCGGTGACGCCTCCCTGGCCCAGGGCTCCGGTGCGGAAGTGGATGGCGCGATACTCGCCGCCCACCCAGGCGCCGCATACCAGCCTCGGGCTGACGCCTACGAACCAGGCATCGGAGTGGTTGTTCGAGGTTCCGGTCTTGCCGCCGAAGTCGGTGTCGGCCATGTAGGGGGCTACGTGCTGCTTCAGGCTCCAGCTGGTGCCGCTCAGGCCTCCCATGAGCATCTGCTGCATGAGGAAGGCGCTGCGGTATCCGACGGCCTGCCGCTGCTCGGTGGGTGCGGTATAGACGACGTTGCCTTCGTGGTCGAGAATCTTGCTGACGAGGATGGCGTCGTGCACCTTACCGTCGTTGGCTATGGTGGCATAGGCATTGGTCAGCTCCAGCAGGTTCACGTCGCTGCTGCCCAGTGCCAGTGCCGGCACCTCGTCGAGCTTGCTGTTGATGCCCATCTCGTGGGCCGTGTGGGCCACGCGGTCGATGCCCATGTCGCCTCCCAGGCGTGCGGCGATGGTGTTGACGCTGCGGGCGAAGGCCGTCTTCAGCGACATCGTGGCGCCGGTGGTGCGTCCGTCGGCGTTGTGGGGTGCCCAGTTCACCTCTTTCTTCTGCTTGGCATCATAGACCTTCACGCTGTAGTACGAGTCGGTGCAGTTGTCGCAGGGGGTGAGTCCCTGGTTCATGGCTTCGGTGTAGACGAACAGCTTGAAGGTAGAGCCGGGCTGGCGCATGGCCGTCACCTTGTCGTACTTCCACGTGCCGAAGTCGAGGTCGCCCACCCAGGCCTTGACGTGCCGGGTCTGCGGTTCGATGGCCACGAAGCCGCAGTGCATGAAGTGCTCCATGTAGCGAATGGAGTCCATGCTGCTCATCTCCTTCTCCAGGCTTCCCTCGTAGCTGAAGAGCTTGACGGGGTGGGGCAGGTTCATGTAGTGCCACACGGAGTCTTCCTGCTCGGGGAATCGCTTCTGCAGCTGCTTGAAGTAGGTGGTGCGCTTGGCGATGTTCTCGATGAAGTTGGGTATTTCGCGGTACTGCTCGTCGCGCCAGGGAGCCATGCCGGCCCAGTGGTTGTTGAAGCTCTGCTGCACTTTCTCCATCTGCTCCCAGGCAGCCTCCTCGGCGTAGCGCTGCATGCGCGTGTCGAGGGTGGTGACGATGGTCAGTCCGTCGGTGTAGAGGTCGTATCCGTTGTCGTGGCACCAGTCCTTGAGGGCGTTGGCCACGGCCTCGCGGAAGTAGAGTGCCTGGCCGTCGTAGGCGTTCTCTACGTAGTAGTCGAGTTCCACGCCCTTGGTCTTCAGCGTGTCGAAGGCTTCCTGCGTGAGGAAGCCCTGCTTCACCATGTTGCCGAGCACCACGTTGCGGCGCTTGATGCTGTTGTCGGGGTGCAGGCGCGGGTTGTAGTAGGTGGTGGCCTTGAGCATGCCCACGAGGATGGCGGCCTGGTCGGGCGTCAGGTTCTTGGGCGTGGTGTTGAAGTAGGTCTTGCAGGCGGTCTTGATGCCGAAGGCGTTGGAGCCGAAGTCGACGGTGTTGGCATACATCGTGAGGATTTCCTCCTTCGAGAACTCCCATTCGAGCTTGTAGGCCGTGATCCACTCCTTGCTCTTCATGACGAGCATCTTGACGCCGGGTATCTGGCCGAGCAGGCCGGTGGAGTACTGCGTGCGCACGCGGAAGAGGTTCTTGGCCAGCTGCTGGGTGATGGTCGACGCGCCGCGGGCGTCGTGGTGCACGACGTAGTCTTTCAGCGCGGCGAAGAAGGCCTGGAAGTCGATGCCGTGGTGCTTGTAGAAGCGCTCGTCTTCGGTGGAGATGAGGGCGTGCCAGAACACGGGGTTCACGTCGTCGTACTCCACGGGCGTGCGGTTCTCGCTGAAGAACTTGCCTATCTGCACGGAGTCGGCGCTCATGATGACCGATGCCTGTGCGGGCCGCGTGTTGCGCACGTCCTTCATGCTGGGCGACTTGCCGAAGAGCCAGAGGAAGTTGTTGTCGACGGCCAGTAGGTAGAGGAAGAAGAGCACGACGAGGCTCACGAGGGTCGACGCGATCTTCACGTACCACGGGCGGCCCTTGAACAGGCGGGTGTACCACTTCCATATCGTTGCGGGGAAGCTGAGCATGCGCTTCCACACGGTTGTGATTGATTCGTTCATAGTTTATCTGTAATCGATGTGATGTGTTCGGTGATGTCGTGGGCCTGGTCGGGATGGAACCAGGCGATTTCGGGGTCGCGCTTGTACCACGTGAGCTGCTTTCGGGCGTAGCGGCGGGTGTTGCCTTTCATGCGCTCTACGGCCTCTTCCAGGGTCCAGGTGCCGTCGAGGTGGGCAAACATCTCCTTGTAGCCCACGGTGTTCAGGGCGTTCTCCTGCCGCATGGGCAGCAGTCGGCGGGCTTCGTCGAGCAGGCCTTGCTGCAGCATCTGGTCTACGCGGGCGTTGATGCGCTGGTAGAGCTCGTCGCGGTCGCGGTTCAGTCCTATCTTGACGATGCGGAAGGGTCGCTGCTTGCGCTCGTTCTTGCGGAAGGAGGTGTAGGTGCGGCCGGTCATGAGGCAGATTTCGAGGGCATGGACCACGCGGCGCGGGTTCTGCCGGTCTACGATTTCATAGTGTTCGGGGTCGAGCCTTCTGAGCTCCTCGACGAGTGCGGGCAGCCCCTCGTCGGCCAGTCGCTGCTTGAGCGTGGCGCGGGTGGCGTCGTCGACGGTGGGAATGTCGTCGATGCCGTTGCAGACGGCGTCGATGTACATCATGCTGCCGCCGCTCATCAGGGCGTAGTCGCTGGTCTGGAAGAGCTGGGGCAGCAGCCGCAGCACGTCCTGCTCGTACATCGAGGCGCTGTAGTAGTCGGTCAGCGAGAGCGTGCCTACAAAGTAGTGCCGCACCTGCCGAAGTTGTTCCTCGGTGGGTGCGGCCGTACCTATGCGCAGCTCCCGGTAGATTTGTCGGGAGTCGGCGTTGATGATGGGAACGCCGAGTTGGCGGGCCAAGCCGAGGCAGAGTGCCGTCTTGCCGACGGCAGTGGGCCCCGTGATGACTATAAGCGTCTTCTGCAACTCTCCGCTATCTGATGATGCCGCGCTTGGAGTTCTCGATAAACGAGCAGATGTATTCCACCTCCTTCGAGTCGGGGTATTTCGTGCGTGCCTCGGCGATGCCGTCCTTCAGGATGCCCTGGGCGTAGATGATGCGGTAGGTGTCGTGTATCATCTCGATGACGTCGTTGGAGAAGCCGCGACGGCGCAGGCCGATGAGGTTGACGCCGGCGAAGCGCACGGGCTCCTTGCCTGCGATGACGTAGGGTGGGATGTCCTGACTGGTGCGGGTGCCGCCCTGTATCATGACGTAGCCGCCGATGTTGT
>CAMPCG010000159.1 GCA_946644025.1 uncultured Prevotellaceae bacterium
GAGATTTCCTTCATGCGGATGAAGTCGCCCTTAGCCACGCGGGCCGTGGAGCAATTGTAGGCGTTGTAGGCGTAGCTGAGGTTGGTGTTGTTGCGGTTCTGACGCGAGCTGGCTATGACGGGTATGTCCGTGTAGGCCTCGTCGCCGGGCACCATCCAGCGGTTCTTGAACTCCTTGGGTGTGGAGGTGAGGTCGCTATAGCGGTTGGAGAAGACGGGGTCGAGGCGAATGACGTTGCCAAAGCTGTAGGTCACGAAGACGTTGAGCGTCAGCCCCTTCCACTTCAGCACGTTGCCCAGCGAACCCATATCGGTGGGGTCGATAGTGCCCGAGAACTCGAGGAACTGCATGGCCTCGGGGTCGGTCTCCTGGAAATAGATATCGGTGACGGTTCTTTGCCCGTAGCCAATGGTGAACGTTGGCAGTCCCTCCTTGTTCAGTCCGGCGAAGGGTATGGAGAAGAGGCTGTTCACGGGGTAGTTCACGAGGCTGGCCTCGCTCGAGCTGGTGAGCAGGTCGATGAGCCGCTTGCGCGACATGAGCTTCGTCACCTCGTTGTGCGTGTGGGAGTAGACCAGGCTGGTGGTCCACGAGAAGTCGCGGGTCTTGACGTTCACCGTCGAGAGACTCACCTCGATGCCGTCGGCCTCCATCTCTGCAGCATTGGCACGCTGGGTGACACCGCCGCCGGCATAGCCGGGGGTGAAGATGGGGCCTATGAGGTCGTAGTTGTTGCGCTTGTACCAGTCGAAGGTCAGGTTCAGGCGGTTGTTGAGGAATCCGGCGTCGAGGCCGAGGCTCAGCTCGTGTTTCTTCTCGTAGGTAAGGTCGAAGTTGGCGGGCGACTCGAGCACGATGCCGTTCTCGTTGACGCTGGTGAAGGGGCGCCAGATGGAGGTCGGCACGATGATGTAGGTAGAGTTGGTCACGTCCGACGGGCCGCGGTCGGCGGTCAGCGAGTAGCTGGCGCGGAGGGCCAGGCTGCTCAGCGCCGGGCGCAGCTTCTCGAAGAACGCTTCCTCGTCGGCGTTCCAACGGCCCGAGACGTTCCACGTGGGCAGCCACCGCGCCGAACGTGAGCGGCCCATGCGGTTGGTGCCCTCGTAGCGGAAGGTGCCGTTGAGCACGTAGCGGCGGTCGAAGGTGTAGGTGCCGTTGACGAAGAAAGCGGCGGTGCGCTCGCGCGTGTCGCCAAGGCCGTAGTAGCTGGTGTTGCGCTCCTGCATCTGCTTGAAGGCAAGATAGTTGAAGCTGGAGAGCATACCGCTCTCGAAGAGCACGCCCATGTCGGTGTTCTCAGAGCGGTGGCGGTCGAGCGACGTCACCTCCATACCGCCGTAGAGGTTCACCTGGTGCTTCTCGGCATACACATCGTTATAGCTGCCCGAGGCGCGGAAGTTGTAGCTCGTCATCGAGTTGTCCTGACGGCGCAGTATGCCGCCGTCGGGCATCACCGAGACGGGCAGGGCGTAAATGTTGTCGGGGTCGGTGTAGAGGTAGGGGTTATGCGAGCGGATGGTACTGTTGTCCATGGCGCGGTAGGCCATGGCCTGGTTGGAACGCTCGCGGATGAAGTGCTCCTGCTCGGTGCCCACATGGCGCACGGAGCCAAGGGCCTGAAGCTCGACCTTGCGGATGGGTTTCCACGTGAGCTGGCCCTGCAGGCGAAACTCGTTGGAGGTGAGGTCTATGTAGTTATTGTCCAACTCGTTGAAGATGTTGAACGGGGCATAGTTGCGGGTGTAGTAGACGTCGGGGTCGAGGGCGCGGCTGGTGTTCAGCGCGTAGCTGTAGGGGTTGATGTCGAACGAGCGGCTCACGCCACCGGCCACGGGGTCTACGCTCCGTGAGAGCGTGCCGGGGGCCTTCTGGTTGCGGAAAGAGGTGCTCGAGATGACCTTCAGCGACAGCTGCTTCGAGAGGTTGAAGTCGGCGTTGATGTTGGCCGTATAGCGTTCCACCTTGCTCTGCTTGGTCCAGCCGGGGTCGAAGAGGGCGCTCACCGACGCGCGGTAGGTGGTCTTCTCTGAGCCGCCCTCCATCGAGACGGAGTGGCTGTGCTGTATGCCGGTGGAGAAGAGCAGGTCAAACCAGTCGGTGTTCCTGTATTCGGCGGCACGCAGATAGGCGGCAATGGCCTCGTCGCTGTTGTCAAGAGCGAAGGTCTTGGTCACGGGGTCATACTGCGACAGCATCTGGTACATCTTGCCGTAGATGCCGCTCTCGGAGGCGTTGGCCGTCTCGGCATAGTTCAGGTAGCCCTTCTGCTGCAACTCCTGGTAGACCGACATCTGGTCCTGAGAGTTCATGATGTTGAAGGTGCTGTACGAGGGCTTCAGCCTCAGGGTGTACTCGCCGGTGTAGCTGATGCGGTTGTGCCCTGCCCTACCCTTCTTCGTGGTCACGGCAATGACGCCGGCCATTGCACGCGCACCATATATAGATGTGGCGCTGCCGTCCTTGAGCACTTCGAAGGACTCGATGTCGTCTGAGTTCAGGCCGGCAATGGCCGACGAGATGAGCGTGTTGGCGTCGCCAGAGGAGAGGTCGTCGGCCGAGACGTCTATGACGTCTTCCAGAATGACGCCGTCGACCACCCACAGCGGCTTCGACGCACCGTAGATGCTCGTAGCACCGCGCACGCGAATCTTGGGCGCTGCGCCGAAGGTACCGCTCACGTTCTGCACCGACACACCGGCGGCACGGCCTTCAAGGGCGCGGCTGATGTCGGCCACACCGTCTATCTTGGCGTCGGCAGCGTTCACCTTCGTCGTGGAGCCGGTGAAGGTGCGCTTGTCGACCTTCTGCATACCGGTCACAACGACCTCATCGACCATCACGGCCTGGTCGGGACGCAGCACTACGCGCATACCGCTCTTGGCCGACAGCGTCTGGGTCTCCATGCCCACATACGAGAAAATGAGCTTCTTGCCCTTAGGCACGTCGATGGTGAAACGTCCGTTGATGTCGGTGATGGTACCGCCCTTCTCGCCCTGCACCTGCACAGTAGCACCGATGGCGGCGTCGCCATTTTCCTCGACCACCGTTCCTGTTATACGCGTCTGAGCGACGGCAAAAGTAACGGCGGCCAACAGGAATGTCAATATGAGAGACACTCTCTTTGCCATAAAAAAATCGTCGGTTTAGTTTAGGGGTGCAAAATTACAAAAAAACGCAAACTTACACAAAGGATTGAAAGAAAAAAAAAGAAAGATGCCAAAAATTGAAGCAAATACGCAAAAAAAGCACCCACCCACGGTCGCAACGCCGCTCACCTCACCCTTTTAGGGGAGAGGCTAGGGGCGGGGTGAGCCTATACCGAAATATTATGGGTGAACGCCATAATTCTTTTCGTTTATTGTGCGGCCTGAGAGGCCGCCACCGCTGCCACCGCCAAATAAAAGGGAAATATTCATTTCATTTACTATAATTCAATTCTCTGTATGTCTAAAGCCTGCCCCCTCCCCCTGCCCCTACCTTTGAGGGAAGGGGCTGGAGGGAGGGTGCTGGTAGGCTTAGTGCCCTCACTCAACTTTTCAACGGCCTCCTGTTTCGCTAACCACGCGCTTCTTGCCGTCAACGACATAGATGCCTTTAGGCAGCTGGCCGCCGTCCATCCGGAAACCACTCAGACTATAGACGGCACCGCTGCGGCGGCTCACCACCTCTCTGATGCCTGACTCCAGACCGCCCACGTCACACTTGGCCGCATTGACCACGACACCGCTACGGGTGTCGAGGAGCAGGGCGACGACGTGAAGGTAGTCCCGATGCTGCACGAGGGCGTTGCCAGTGGTGTCGAACGTGCCGACGTAGTGCTGGGCCACACCGTCGGACAAGGGGAGGGAAATACTGCCGTCGATGCCCTTCTCCACTCCTTTCACGTCGATGGGTACATGATTGTATTTCAGGCGCATATAGCGCTCACCCTGGGTAAACTGGCTAAGGTCGTCGTCGTAGCCCTCCTTGCCTACGAGCGTGTTCACCTGCAGCCACTCGCTGCCCTCGCCCGTCAGACTGTCGGCGGTGAGCACCAGCGCCAGGGCGTAAGGGGCCGACTCGTCGCAGGAATAGCGGAAGGTGGTGGCCACGTCGAAGTCGATGACGGCGGGCTGCTGCGCATTCCACGCCGCACTGACACCGATGTCGGCCACGCAGGGCTGTTCCAGCAGATAGCCCACCACGGTGTTAGCTCCGAAGTGGGGACCATTGCCGACGCCCCAGTAGGGGTCGCCGTTGACCACGCGGTCGAAGCTGCACGACGGACGTCCGCCCATGCTATTGACTACGCTGCGAACAAAGCTGCTGCCGTCGTAGGCGGCCACGCGCATGGGCTCTTCGTTGTCGCCACCGTGAATGGCAATGCCTACGAAGCGGTCGTCAAACTGCTCCTCCAGAAGCTCCATGCCCACAAGGCCGCGCGGACAGTTGGGGCACCACGTGCCGGTTAGCTCCTCCATGACCGACCGCTTCAGCGGGCGCTGGCTAAGGGCGATGAGGTTGAAGTGCTGTGAAGGGGTGTCGACGGGGGCCTCGCCGTTGATGCCGTCTACAGCCACCTGGCAGTCGTAGCTTTTGGCCACAGCAGGAACGGACACCGTGAGCGTCTTCTCAAAGGTGAGGCCAATCTCGTCGACGGGTGCGTCCAGCGTGAAGTGCTGCACAGGCTGAGCCACACCGTCGAGCAACACCCGGCAGTCGAAGCGCTCCACAGGCTTGCTGCCATTGACGGTGAAGCGGCACGCCAGCGACAACGCGTCGCCGGCCATCGTGATGGTCTCGGACAGGGGCTGAACGCTCACCTCAGAGGCTGCAATATTGGTGCTGCTGACACGCAGCTGCAGGGCCAGCGGACCGCTGCGGCCCTCCTGACGCTCCCAGTTCACGTAGCAGCTGTTGGCACTTGGCGTGAGACCGCTGCCACCGGCAACAAGCGAGCAGGGGGCACTGGTCTCGAGGGTGTAGCCCACGTAGACGCTGGCATAGCGGTTGGCGGCGGGGAGCACGGCGATGGGCTCGTCGAACATGATGACGGTTGCCCCGCCGTCGTGCTGCACGTCGCGCAGGTCGGCAAGGGCTATCTCCTTCATGGCCACGTCGGGTGCGCCGTCGGTGAAGGGCTTCTGGCTTACCCAGGCGTAGGCTCGAGTGACGACAGTCTTGTCCGTAAGCCAGAAGCGCAGGCCATGAACGGTGCCGTCGATGAGCTGGGCGTTGGCTGTGGTCAGGCGGATGGCGCCGATGGTAGTGCCCTGAAAGGTGGCCGACGTCGGCTGCATGGGCATCGAGGTGTTCCAGTAGCCCCACCACGCCGCCTCTTGACCACGACAGACGGAGCTGAGAAGGAACAGAAGAAATAAAACGCTGTTTCTAAGCATGATGAATAAGGTCTTGTTTAGTTTCCATTAAGTAGAATGTCCGTATTACTAAGTAGAATGTCCGTATAATTATAGTGAACTCCATAATCCTTTTCGTCTATTGTGCGGCCTGCGAGGCCGCCACCGCCAAATAAAGGAATAATATTCATTCCGTTTACCATAAGTAGAATGTCCGTATTATTAAGTAGAATGTTCGTATAACCTGGTGGAGGGAATTCCGCCGCTCACCACTTCCCTCCAAGAGGGAGTGGTGAGCCTATGCTGATTTGCTTCCCTGAATATCACTTTGCCCAAAGAACCGGTCTCCCCTACCCTTCAAGGGCTAGCCTGCGTCTTCAATAGCTGGCCTGACAGCTGATTCCCAGGGTCTCCACGCGCTGGCAGATGGCATCGAGCTGCTCACGTGTCGCTTTAAGCAGGCCGGCGGTAGGTGTCTCGCGGTCAATGGTATACACCATCACCTGGCTCGGGCCAATCTCGCGTACGGCCTCCAGCCAGGGCACTACATACTCATCGCCAGTATTGTCCACCGACTCCCCTCCCCTTCGGGGTGAAAGGCCGGGGATAGCGGCTTCCTCCCCTCCCCTTCGGGGGGAGGGGTCGGGGGTGGGTGCCTCCTCCCCCCTCATAAACATCGTTTGGATGATGACATGCCCCCGGAAGGCCTTCATCCCCTCAATGACATCACGCACGTCGTAGTGGCACGTAGGGCGGTCTACTTTATTGATATAGTCGGCACTTACCGTGTCCAGCTTCAGAATATTGTTGTCCACGCGCATCAGCGCATCCCTCACCGACTGACGGTGAAGGAAGGTGGCATTGCTCAACACGCTCACCTTGGCTGCCGGACAATACTTGTCGCGCAACAGCAGCGTGTCGTCAATAATCTCGGCAAAGTGGGGATGGCTCGTCGGCTCACCATTGCCGGCAAAGGTAAGCACATCGGGCAGGCGGCCCTCAGCCGTCATCTGGCGAAGCCGCGCCTCAAGCTTCTCGGCAACAAGCTCCCGAGTAGGAAGCGGCAAATGAGGACGATGGTCGCTGTTGAAACCACACTCACAATAAATACAGTCAAACGTGCACACCTTGCCGTCAGAAGGCAAAAGGTTGATGCCAAGAGAAAGGCCAAGACGGCGACTATGCACAGGGCCAAAAATGGGAGAAGGATAAATTACTGTAGACATGATATGGATGATAATTCTGCTATATGGGTGCAAAAATACGAAGAAATCCCCGAACCGCCAAGCAATTCGGGGATTTTTCCACTCAAGCCCATGCCGGACAAACATGAAGAAGCCCTTTCACCATTGCTGATGAAAGGGCTTCCCTTGAAAGATGGCGGCC
>CAMPCG010000160.1 GCA_946644025.1 uncultured Prevotellaceae bacterium
ACCAGCGTCACCGCACTGGTGAACAACACCGAAAAGACAGAGACGACTGCTGCCGAGGCTGCAACCCGCACGGTGAAGAACATCACCATATCGCACGCCGACCAGGGCACGGTCGTCAAGACCGTCAACGGCTCGCTGGCCTTTGAGACGAAGCCGCGAAGCGAGTACACCGAGAACTACGAGTCGGGCAGCGACGAGCGCATCAACATCTTCATTCCCAAGCACGAGGGCAGGGTATGCCAGATTGACTTCGCCTCCTTCGCCATCTACTACAACAGCTACAGCACATCTTCATCTGCCAAGTTCAAGATTTACGCCGGACAGGGCACGCAAGGCGACGTGCTGTGGGAACCCACAGCCAAGAATGACTACAGCAACGGCCCCGGACAAATCGTCCGCTCCACGGCTGCCGACGGTGCACTGACCGTCGTGTTCAATCCCAACAACACCTACTCTTCGGCCGCCGGATGGAAAGCCACCGTCTCTGAGTATGAGTCTAAAGACATGGCCGTTACTGCTGTTGAGGCTACGCAAGCTTCAACTGCCGATGCCTCCATCGGTGCTTCCGACCAGGAGCTGCTCAACGTGAACGTGAAGACAGAGGGCAACCTGAACCCGCTCAGCATGAGTGCCCTGACGCTCAACCTGAAGGGCACCGAGGCCAATATCTCGAACGTCAGCGTATGGCAGGGTGAGACGAAGCTCGGCGAAGCATCTGCCGCTGCAGAAGTGAGCGTGACCTTCAGCGAAGCTTTAACACTCGCCGAGGGCGACAACACCTTTGTTGTGAAGGTTGACATTAAGAGCGATGCAGAGGAGAACAGCACCATCGATGCCAAGGTGGTCAGCATCACCGCAGGCTCGGCTGTCGAAGCCACAAATGGCGATCCCGACGGAGCACGCACGCTGAAGAACCAGATCCTGTTGACTGCCGGCGACCATGGCACCATCAGCTTAGGGTTGGGAGCCATGACAACAATCTACGACGACGGCGGTCCTGATGGCGACGGCGCCGACGGTGTGGAAGCTACCATCACCATTGCTCCCACAGGTGAGGCCGAGAGCATCAAACTCACCGACAAGGGCATCAACTTCTCTTACACTTCGTATGTCTATATCTACGAGGGCAGCGAGGTGAATGATGACAAGCTGCTGCTAACGCTCAACGGTTCGTCGGCTAAGTTCGACCCGCTCATCGTCGACGGTCCCGTCACCATCAAATATATCGGCAAGGGCAGCTATACCAAGCCCAACTTCGCCATCCAGGCCGAGGGCTACAAGAAGACCGACGTACAGGTGACCGCCGTCACCACCGAGGACATCAGCGTCAAAGAGGTGCTCAAGGGACAGACCGACGTGAAGATGCTCAAGATCATGGTCGAGGCAAAGGGCGAGCTTGCTCCCGCCGTAATTACCGCCTTCGACATCGCTGGTGCCGACGGTGAGGCCGTCGAGGCCACCCACATCTACCAGACGGGCACCACTACCACCTTCTCGGCCAACGAGGAATTCAACGGTACTTATAGCATTACCAACAGCGGTACATACTACTTCTGGCTCACTTACGACGTGAAGACCACGGCTACGGAAGGTCAGACCGCCTCGGCTACGCTCAACGCTATCACCGTGAATGGCGAAACCGTCGCCGTGACCGAACCTGTCACCGCCACCATCACAGTGGCAAGCGGCATGAGCGGCACTAAGATTGTTGGCACAGGCGGCGACTACGCCACCATCCAGGGTGCCGTCGATGCCATCGCAGCTCTTGGCATGGAAGGCCCCGTAACGCTGAAGATCAAGGCCGGTGAATATAATGAGAAAGTACGCGTACCTTATATTATGGGTATGGGTGCTGTAAACACCCTCACCATCGAGAGCGAGAGCGGCCAGCGCGACGTGAAGATTTATCACAACCAGTACAGCGCCGGCGGCTACAGCGCCGACCAGCACAAGAAGGACTACGGCGTCGTAACCCTCTACCAGGCCAACTACGTGACGCTGAAGAACCTCGAGGTGACCACCACCGACAAGGCTTACAAGGCCGTTGTCATGGTGAAGGACGAGAGCCGCCATGTCACCATCGACAACTGCTACCTCCACGCTCCCATCTGCACCGCCACCGGCGAGGACATCTGCCTCGTAGGCCACACCATCATCGACGAGGAGAACAAGAACAACGACTACCTCACCGTGCATGGCTGTCTGCTCGAAGGCGGCAAGATGGGCGTCTCGATGGGAGGCACCACCTACGTGGCACTGCCCAAGGAGGTGGGCGGCGTCATCGAGGGCAATACCTTCAAGAACAACGGCACAAAGTCCATTTACGTCATGGACGAGCTGGGCGTGAAGATCAGGAACAACGTCATCACCATCGACGCCGATGCCGAGACGAAGTCCAGCGTGGGCATCCTCGACATGCAGCTGCGCGACGAGTATGCCGAGGCCACCGAGATTACGGGCAACACGTTCAACGTGGCGCCAAAGGCTTACTGCGCCGTGATGAACCTGCGCCAGCTGGAGGGCACGGCCAATGCTCCCGTGCTCATTGCCAACAACGTCATCAACCTGGCATCGCTCAACGCCAGCTATTCGCCCTTCAAGTTCAACGGCTCAAAGATCAAGCACGTCAACGTGGCCAACAACACCATCCGCATGACGGGCACCAACGGCGGAGCCGCCTTCTGGGCCTCCTCCAAACTGGACGAGGGCTACGGCAACATCAACGTGGTGAACAACATCATTCAGAACGAGACCAGCGGCTATGCCGTCAACCTCTATAACGACGGCAACCTGGGCACCGACAAGATCAACTTCCAGAACAACATCATCTACACCGCCGGCGACGACTTCTTCCGCGCCGCCAGCAGCACCACGGGCAACTTCGACGTCTTCGCCCAGCAGACCGGTGCCACCGGCTGCGTGAACAAGCAGGTGACCTTCGCCAGCAACGACATCCTCATGCCCGCCAACGACCTCGACGGCGACCTGCTCACGGCTCAAAGCCTGAGCTACGTCGTCACCGACATTGCAGGAACTGAGCGCTCCGCCACGGGCAGCACCATCGGTGCCTACGAGTATTCGGCTGAAGACGCCGTGCCCACCATGCTGGAGGGCTACCCGACAGTAAGCATCGCAGCCAGCGAGACAGCCGTCAGCGGCACACTCTGCGTGAAGGCCGACGCCATGGGCCGTGCCTTCCTTCTGGTAAAGAAGAGCGACGAGACCGCAGCAACCGCCGACGACGTTGTGGCCGAAGGACAGAAGGCCACCATCACGGCCAATGCCGAAGCCAGCTTCACACTGAGCAGTCTGGAAGCCGAGACCAACTACGTGGCATACGTCGTGCTGCAAAGCGTGCGCGGCACCAGCGGCGAACTGACGACCAAGGAGTTTGCCACCAGCGAGCAGCCCGTAGAGCTGATGGCCGTCTGCACCGACCCCGTCACCACCATCGACAGCGGAAGCGAGGCCGTGCTGAAGGTGATGGTGGCCAGCGGAAAGGCTCCGTTCACCATTTCCTGGATGGACCAGAAGCACAACACCGTGGGCGAGAGCTTCGAAAGCACACTGCTGGGCGAGGACATCACCATGACCATCGTGCCCGACCGCTCGGCCGACTACATCGTCACCGTGACGGATGCTCAGAACAAGGTTGACACCGATACCTGCCGCATCGTACTCAAGGGCGAGGCCATGGTGGCCGACTTCGAATACCTCTATCTGCAGAACGACAGCTACTGGGCCGGACCCGACTGGAAGGGCACGCAGGAGGAAAGCCTCTACGGACCCATCGAATTCCAAGGCTCATTCGTCAGCGGCTCCTACAAATTCGCCAACAACAACATTCCCGACTACCCTTCGTGGAACGCATTCGCTTATGCCAACAAACAGGCCAACACCTACTATGACCTGATGGAGGATATGTGCAACAGTACTGTAGGCGGGGCATACAAGGGCGACAACTACGCCGTATTCTTCGACCCCACGGGTTTCGCTCCTGCCACCGTCACCGTACTCAACAACCCTGACGGGCAGGTCATCCCGGGCTTCTACATCACCAACGCTGCCTATACCGTGAACGCCATACTCTACGGCGACGGAAACTTCAACCACGGAGAGACCGACGGACAGGGCAACACCGTCTACGACAACAAGGGTAACGTCGTGGGACAGGAGGAGTTCCACAAGGGCGACTTCCTGAAGCTCACCATCAGCGCCGACAACGACGAGGAGCTGGAGTTCATGCTGGCTGACTACACCTCGGACAATGAGGACGACTGGTACTACGTCAGCGACTGGCAATATGTTGACCTGAGCAGCCTCGGCACGGTGAAGGAGCTGGAGTTCAAGCTCACCTCCTCACGCCGAAACACTTATGGCTACACCACGCCGCTCTATTTCTGCATGGACGATTTCGGCGCACAGGCCCCCGTTTCCGTAACAATGACCAACCTGGGCTATGCCACCTTCAGCTATCCCCGTGACCTCGACTTCACCAACAGCGGTGTCAAGGCTTTCATCGTCACCGAGGTCACCAACGTGCTAAAGTTGCAGGAGGTGACGACCGTGCCCGCCGGTACCGGTGTGGTGCTGAAGGGCGATGCCGGCACCTACCACCCGGAGGTCATCAGCCAAGCCACCGACGACGTAACCGCCAACCTGCTCACCGGCACCGCCACGGCTACCTACACCGTGCAAGGCAACAACACCTACGTACTGTCGAGGTACAGTGACGGTACGCCCGGCTTCCGCCTTGCTGCCGACGGGCTGGAAATAGCACAGCACAAGGCATATCTGACACTGACTGACGGACAGGCACGCGCGTTCTTCGGCTTCGCCGACAACACCACTACTGCCATCAGCGAAATCGCTGATAGTCAATCCGTCTATGGTAACACGTATGATCTCTCTGGCCGTCGCATACAGAAGCCTTCACGTGGCTTCTACGTAAAAAACGGGAAAAAGGTTATCGTAAAATAATCAGACTAATAAAAACGTTATTATGATGAAGAAATATTATGCAGCACCTCTGACAGAGGTTCTCGGCATCGATGCCGGGAACCTGCTTCAGAGCAATAGTCTTCCCATCGACAAGAACAACGAAGAAGAGCCTGTAAGCGACCCTGGCGAGGTCTATTCGCGCCGTCAGAGGAACGTATGGGACGACGAATGTGAGGATGACGAATTAGCAACGACAATAAATTGAAACTTTACAGAACATATTTTCTCTTTCTACTGCTCTGTGCCACTTCGTTAGTTATGGCACAGGGCAGTATGGATTCTATTCAGCAGGTACAGGAGGTAGAGGTCTACGGCAAGCGACCCATCGCTACGTCGCAGAAACTGAGCGGCGCCGACCTGCAAGCACTCTCCACCACCTCGGTGGCCGACGCGCTGAAGTACTTTGCCGGCGTGCAGATAAAGGACTACGGCGGACTGGGCGGACTGAAGACCATCAACGTGAGGTCGATGGGCGCGCAGCACGTGGGCATATACGTGGACGGAATACGCATCACCAACGCCCAGAACGGCACCGTAGACCTGGGCAAGTTCTCGCTCTCGTCGATGGAGAGCGTCACGCTATACAACGCCAACAAGCTCGACAACTGCCAGTCGGCCTCGGAGTATGCCTCGGGCGCCACCGTCTACCTGCGCACCCGTAGGCCCACGAAGGACTCGGTGTCGGTGCAGCTGAGGCGCGCCTCGTTCTCCACCTACATGGTGAAGGCCAACGCCCAGTTCAGCAGGAACGGATGGCAGGGATTCATCGACGGCGAGTGGACCGACTCAGAGGGCGACTACCCCTTCCGCTATCACTCCGAGTATGAGGACACGGTGGGCCGACGCGCCAACAGCGACATACGCTACGGCCGCGTGGAGGGAGCACTCTTCAAGGGCGGATTCTCCACACATCTTTATTATTATGAGTCCCGGCGCGGCTGCCCGGGGGGCATCGTGCGCCGACTGAGCGACAAGTACATCAACGTGGGCCGAGAGTGGGACCGCGACTTCTTCGTCCAGGCCTCCTGGCAGCACCAGTTCCTGGAGCGCCACCGCGTGAAGGTCAACGCCAAGTACACCAACGAGTACCTGCGCTACTGCACCAACTACCCCGAGAACCAGAACACGGCCCGCGTGGACAACCACTACCGCCAGGAAGACGGCTACGGCGCACTGTGCTACGGCTTCACGCCCTGGGAGTGGCTGTCGCTGTCGACGAGCTACGACGTGCGCTACAGCAAGCTGCGCGCCGACCTGAAGCACTTCGACAATGTCTTCCGCCTGGACCAGAAGCAGGTGGTGGCCGCTCAGATGAACTACAACAACATTCAGGCTGCCGCCTCCTTGCTCCACCAGCACCTGCACGACTTCACCTTCGCCCACGTGGGGGCCGCCGACCCGCTCGACCGCTGGACGCCAGCCCTCTCGGTTGCCTACACCCTGAAGACACTCACGCTGAGGGCCTGGTACAAGAAGATATTCCGCGCACCGACGCTCAACGACCTCTACTACACGCAGGTGGGCAACCGCAACCTGAAGCCGGAGTACACCAAGCAGTGGAACATCGGCGCGGAATGGCACTGGCACAACAGGGCTGACGGCCGATGGGCCGTAGACCTGCAGGCCGACGCCTACCGCAACGAGATAGACAACCACATCGTCTGCCTGCCGCTGAAGGGCACCTACACCTGGACGATGATGAACTACGGGCGCACCCTG
>CAMPCG010000161.1 GCA_946644025.1 uncultured Prevotellaceae bacterium
CGCATAGTTTTTTACGTTGTATGCTCATATCCATACTTTTTAAAGTATACTCATAATTCAAGTTTCGCAAATAATGAATCTTTGGTATTGTAACGGCCTGAAAGGCCGTTGCTGCGCGTCATTTTTCGAACTTGCGAAACTTGAACAAATTATTTTGAGCAATCACTTATTTGACGATGATTTTCTTGCCGTTGGTGATGTATAGTCCCTTTGTCGGGTTGGCGACCTTGCGGCCGTCGAGGGTATAGAGGGTCTCTGCCCCGCCCTTCTGGGTGTCGCCGTCGGCGGTGAGGTCTGCTATGCCCGTCGCGCCGTCGCCTATGGCAAGCTGCTGGCGGCTGAGCGAGCTGATGCTCACGGCCTCTATCCATGAGCGGAAGGGAGGCAGGGCGATGGCGCCGAGGATGAAGCGGTTGCCGTTGCTGTTGAGCAGGTAGGCGTCGCTGAGGCTGTGCCCCACGGTGCTGCCGCGGAACTTGTAGCTGTTGCCGTTGAGGGCGCCGGTGAGGGCTGCGGTGGCGGTGGCCGTTACGGTGGCGTCGGTGCCGGCGAAGGTGATGGGCTTGCCCGTTAGCTGCCACTGGCCGAAGTCGGCTCCGGGCAGGGCGATGATGTAGGGCGTGTTGGCCTTGAGGGCTGTGGCGTGGTCGAAGTAGACGGTGCCGTCGGCGTCGCCCGTCATGGTCTTCAGCCAGAAGTGTTTGCCGGTGTCGCTGTCGGAGCGGAACCAGTCTATCTCGCCGTCGGGGCACGTCACCGCCGACACGTCGAAGGGCAGGAAGAGGCCGTTCCATCCGCCGGTGGTCGTGGCGGCGCGGCTGAAGGTGCGGGTGTAGCTGATGGTTGCTGCGGTGAAGTCTATGGGCGAGAAGAAGTCGTAGCCGTCGGTGAGGGCGACGGTCTCGGCCTTGGCGCCCTTCACCACGTTCTTGCCACTGAGGCCCTGAGGCACGGCGGCATCGGCCGCAAGGAGGTAGAGACAGTTGGGGTTAGTGCTGGGGGTGACGCTGACGCCGTCGGTGCTGCCCAGGGTGGTCATGTCTACGAAGCAGGCGTCGCCGGCATCGATGGTAGCAGCGGGCTCGTGGAGGGTAGTGGTGCCGTCGGACGAGCCCAGGCAGTAGCCGCCGGTGACGGTGAGGGCCCCTACCCCGTCGGCGTCGAGGCCCAGGTGGACGCCGTCCTTGACTTTTCCCTCGGCGGCAGAGTTGCGGTAAGTGATGCGGAGGCTGTAACGCGTGTTGTCGTCGGTAGGAGCCAGGGCGTCGGAGGCAAACTGCAATGTCGACGTGCCGCCGTTTTTGTCTACCTTGAGCGGATAGGAGGCATAGCCCACACTCTCCCAGGCGGCATTACGGGTCTGGCTACCGTCGGCGTTGCCGGTATAGCTGATGACCCACTTGCGCAGGGAGCAGTTCAGGCGGCCCACGTAGGTGGCGGCCGTCGAGGGGTTGCGAACGGTGATGGTGGCGCGGAGGGCTCCGCCGTAGAGGTGGCCGTCGGAGTCCCGATTGTCGATGGTGGCTGTGAAGGCGAGATTGTCGATTTGGTCGGTGGCGTCGCTTTCCTTGATGGTCACGGTGAGGGCGTCGCCTATCTTGCTGCCGCCGGTTCTGGCGGTGTACAGCGTCAGGACATTCTCGCCCGTTGTCGAGGGGATGTACGTGAAGTGGGCGTCGACGGTCTGATGGGCGGGAATGTCGAGTGTCTTGCCCATGACGGCGGTGCCGTTCACGCGGAGGATGACGTCGTTGTGGAAGTCGGCTTCACCGCCGGTGATGGTGGCCGTCACCTGCTGGTCATAGCCTTTGGTGAGGCTGCCTTCGACGGTCTCGTCGATGCTGAGGGTGGCCAGCTTCGGCAAGCAGGTTGAAGGGATGGGCACGAGGATGGTCAGCTCGTCGCCGCCGACGATGGCCGTCAGCTGGAAGCGGTCGCCGTCGAAGCACTCCTGCCACTCGCTGCTGCCGCTGGGGCGGCTCACCACTTTAATATAATAGGTGCCGTCGCTGAGCGTCGATGGAATGGAGAGATTCTTAAGGGTGCGGCCCTTCGTCTTGCCGTCGTCGCCCTTGTTGTAGACGTTCCACGTCATTTCCTCTTCCTCCTTGGTGTAGAAGGTATGGCGTACGGTGCCGTTGGCGGCGGTCAGCTGCACGGCATAGTCGAAGGACTGGCTGCCCTGGTGATAGTTGTAGACCAGGAAGTAAAGGCTGATGTCCTGGAAGTCGTGGGTCTCGGCATTGCGGGTGTAGGTCTTGCTGACCAGGGCGTCGTCGGGAGCCCCCAGTCGCAGCCCTTCCAGCGAGAGGCAGTAGCTCGGGGTGCCGCTTACCGGCGGCTGTATGCCGATGACGGCCTGCTGGTCGTAGGAGAAGCCGTCGAGGGTGGAGCTGCCGCCCGCACCCTGCACGTAGGGGTTGAGGGCCGACAGACGGAAATAGCCGTCGCCGTCGCCGCTCCATCCCCAGTTGATGTGGAAGTAGTCGTCGCCCTGATAGCCGTCGCACACGAAGGAATGGCCACCGCCGACACTCTGGCCGCCGAGGATCACGGGGCGGCGGGCGGCAAGCTCACCGTAGAGGAGGTCTACCCACTCGGGGTAGCTGTAGGAGCTGCGGTAGGTGCTGCGAACACCGCCGTCGTAGCCGAAATAGGTGGTGAGGGCGGAAGGGATGGCCTCGCCGTAGGAAGAGGAACCGCCATTGACCCTCAGGCCGTAGCTCATGTTGATAGACTGACCGCAATAGCGCATCAGCGTGGCCACTGCTTCGGCAGCAGTGCCGGTGGCGTCGTCATCGTAGGCAAGCGTCATGGAGTCCCAAAGGAAGTCGGTGCCGGAAAGGCCTTCGACAGTCTTTGAAAAGGTGGTCTTACCATCAGCGTATTTCGCCGTATAGCTGTAAGAGGGAATGGCCGGGGAGCTGGCAGGGTGCTGGTGATAGTACATCAGCTGAGCCATCGATGTGGCCACGCAGCCCGTGACGGTCAGCTCGTCCCCTATCTTAGGACAGAGATTGTTGTAGGGCGCCACCTGGTCCCATTGCGTCCTCAGCAGCGGGGCGATGGCCGAACGGGCAGGGGCCTTGAAGGAACTTTGCGCCGACAGGGAGGGCTGGGCCTCGAGCCACTCCAGCTGCTCGGCATAGCCGTCGAGCAGGTAGCGAAGGCCGTCGGGCATGTCAGACTCCGAAAGCGTGCCGCTGTCGGCATAGCCCAGAATGTCGGGGGTGCGGTCGTCGCCGCTGACGATGACGAAGCCCTCGCCGCTGCCCACGTTGAACACATAGTAGGGGCTATAGCCGTCGACGCTACCTGCCGAAGGGGCACGGCGCTGACTGCGGGGAACGCTCAAAGAGACTTTATCGCCACGGCGCTGCTGCATGAACGCCACGGCCTTCTGACGGGCAGAGACCTCGCCGACAGGGCCGGCAAAGATAGCTAACGGGAAAAAAATGGCGGAAAGAAATGCTGCGCCACGAAAAAAAGCGGGGGCTGTCTTCATCATTTCAATATTTTTGTGTTGCTATTTGGCTGCAAAATTACGCATTTTGTTTTTATTAAGACACTTTTTGCAACATATTTTTGCATATATCGCACGCTTTTTGTACTTTTGCCCCCCAACATGAAGAAAATCTGCCGCTATATCAAGCGCTACCCGCTCTCGCTGCTCTGCATTGCTGCCATCTGGTATCTCTGCATCTGGTTCATACCTCCCAAGACCCCGCTCAACGATGTGCGGTTCATCGACAAGTGGACACACTTCGTGATGTATGGCGGCACGTGCTCCGTCATCTGGTGGGAATACCTAAGATGTCACCCCAGGGTCAATGCCCTCAAGCTCTTCCTCCTGGCAGTAATGGCACCGGTGGCCATGAGCGGTGTGATAGAGCTCTTGCAGGCCTACTGCACTACCAACCGTGCCGGGGAGTGGCTCGACTTCGCAGCCAACACCACGGGATGTATCTTGGGCGCAATCGTCGGAACGGCATTTCTTCTTAGGAGGAATAGGAAATAGCAGAATTAGCCTAAGGGATACAGTAGGTAAGGGTGTCCGCCGCTCACCCCTCCCCTCAAAGTGGAGGGGTGAGCGGCGGCCTACCTTTTCCCAAGTGGAGGGGTGAGCGGCGGACACCCACCAGCTTATACATATATCCAAGATGTGTATAAAGACAAGTCCCAAGGGAGGGGAGTGGTTAGACTTAGAATTTGCGCATACCTTGAACTTTTTATAGTATACTCACTCCTTAAAGTTTATCAGACAACACTTCAACCTATATTCCTTAGAGAGAGGCGACTATGCCGTGGGCGGCAAACTGCGCAATGCAACGTTGAAGGGTCTCCTCCGTGGGGACTGCCATGGGGATGTTCTCGGGATTGTATACCGACCACAGGCGGCGGTGCTTGTCGCGCCCCACGTCGTGATAGGGCAGCAGGTGGACGCCCAGGAGGGCAGTGTCACGGTCTTGGCCGGCCGCTCCCCTACCCTTCTCTTTCAGGCTGGCAAGAAACTTTGCCGTGGCCTCGATGTTGGCCTCGTCGGCATTGATACCCTCTATGAGTGGGATACGTATAAAGAAGGGCGTACCGATGTCGCCGACAAGTTTTATGTTGCTTATTATCTGCGTGTTACTTACTCCTGTGTAAAGTTTATGTCTGTCCTCATTCATCACCTTCAGGTCGATGAGTAGCAGCTCGCAGTTGTGGGCCACCTCGCCCACCAGCCCGGGGTCGGCAAAGAGCGTGGTGTCCACAGCTCGGTGCAGTCCGTGCCGTCCCAGCTGTCGCAGCACCTCCAGACAGGCCTCGCCCTGCATGAGCGGCTCGCCGCCGCAGAGGGTCACGCCGCCGCCGCTGTCCTCCATCACGTCGCGTTCCTTCTCCACCTCAGCCATCAGCTCGTCTATGGCCCACTCACGTCCGCAGACCTCAAGGGCGGTGGTGGGACAGACCTCGGTACAGTAGGCCTCCCCTACCCTACACTGCCCGTTTTTCACGATTCCATCGGCGGTGAGCTGAAGCAATCCTTGAGGGCAGGCTGCCACGCAGCTCCGACACCCTATACAGCGAGAGTGCTTGTAGGTGAGATGGGGCTTCAGACTCCAGGACTCGGGGTTGTGACACCACACGCAGCGAAGGGGACAGCCAGAGAAGAAAATAGTGGTGCGTATGCCCGGCCCGTCGTTGATGGCATAGCGCTTAATGTCGAAGATGATGGGTTTCATGCTGCAAAAGTACATTTTTTTTGTAAAAAGTTTCGCCTGTTAGGATTTTTTTTGTAATTTTGCACCGCCTTAGAGCGAACTATATAGTTATAACAATATTATTTTATGGATTTCACAATGTTAATTACCGTCATTCTGACGGCTATTACTTTGGTGGCAGGAGCCTACGTAATTGCGAAATTACTTGGGCCTCGTTCGTATAATGCCGTGAAGGGAGAGCCCTTCGAGTGCGGTATTCCGACACGTGGTTCCTCGTGGATTCCCATCAACGTGGGCTACTACCTGTTCGCCATCCTCTTCCTCATGTTCGATGTAGAGACCTTGTTTCTCTACCCCTGGGCGGTAGAGGTGAAGCAGTTTGGTGCAGCAGCCTTGCTCAGCATCGGATTCTTCTTGGTAGTATTAGTATTTGGCCTGGCCTACGCCTGGCGGAAAGGAGCACTGGAATGGAAGTAAGGAAACCGAAAATCAAAGCTATCGCCTACGACGAGTTCAAGGACAACGAGTCGCTGGAGAAGATTGTTGACGAGCTGCACGAAGGCGGCGTCAACGTGGTGACGGGAAGCCTTGACTCCCTGATTAACTGGGGCCGTGCTAACTCGCTGTGGTCGCTGACGTTTGCCACGTCGTGCTGCGGCATTGAGTTCATGGCCTGCGGCTGTGCACGCTACGACTTCGCCCGCTTCGGCTTCGAGGTGACGCGAAACTCGCCCCGACAGGCCGACCTCATCATGTGTGCAGGAACCATCACCCACAAGATGGCCCCGGCCCTGAAACGCCTCTACGACGAGATGGCCGAGCCTAAGTATGTCATCGCCGTCGGCGGATGCGCCATCAGCGGCGGTCCCTTCAAGCAGTCCTACCACGTGGTGAAGGGCATCGAGGAGATAGTGCCCGTCGATGTGTTCATACCTGGCTGTCCGCCACGCCCCGAGGCCATCCTCTACGGCATGATGCAGCTGCAGCGAAAGGTGAAGGCCGAGAAGTTCTTCGGTGGAGCCAACCACAAGCAGACGAAGGCCGAGAGAGAGCTGGGCGTGTCTAACGAGGAGCTGACGTTCCGTGAGAAGCTTGGCGACCACCGCCGAGAGCCTATGGTAATAACCTCTGTCCCTGAGGATTTCGTAAAAGAACTTAAAGAAGAGAAGAAGGAGGAGGTAAAGGCATGAAATTAGAGTTCCTATCTTTTGACTTTGACAAATTTGCCGTTGAAATGGCGAATTTGAAGACGAAGAAACACTTCGACTATCTCGTTACCATCGTTGGCGAGGACTTCGGCGAGGAAGGCTTGGGCTGCGTCTATATTCTGGAGAATACAGAGAGCCATGAGCGCTGCGCCGTTAAGATGCTGGCAAAGAGCACTGTATGTGGTGATGGTATCGCCTCGAACGGTGCCGGCGACACCGACGGGCAGAAGATGTACTTCATCCCTTCGGTCATCAGCCTGTGGAAGGATGCCGACCTGCTGGAGCGCGAGGTCTACGACTT
>CAMPCG010000162.1 GCA_946644025.1 uncultured Prevotellaceae bacterium
CTGCCATGGCGCGGTTGTCGCGGTCGCTCTTCGTGCGGAAGTTCTGGTCGATGTAGGGGATGAGGTCATTGAGCAGCACGGGATAGAACGAGGCGCCATACTCCGAGCGGCCAGCCTGATTGTTGCCTCCGCGGAAGGGACCCTTGATGTCGCCGCTCTCCATGACGACAATCATGGGCACGGCCTCGCCACTGGCAATGGCGTTGTCCATGATGTGCTGCATCTTTCCCTGAATGGCCCAGCTGGTCTCGCCCTCGCCCATGCCGTGCTGCAGGTAGAGCACAGGATAGCGCTTCTTGGCGTTCGCGGCCAGCTCATATTCTGCGGGCGTATATACCAACGCGTGTCTCCACTGGCCGAACTTCGAGTTGGGGCTGTGGTAGTAGATGCTGCGCACCTGACCGTGGGCCACGCCCAGCTGAGGCCGGTAGTAGTCGCCCTCGGGGCCTTCGGGAATCTCTATGCCGCCGGCCTCACGGTTGCAGCCGAAGAAGGTCTCGGAGGCCGGGTCGACGAAGTTCACGCCGTCGATGTTCATGAAGTAATAGTGGAAGCCGACGGGCAGGGGGTCGGTGACGGCCATGAGTCCTCCCTGGCCGTCGGGCTGCATGTCGTACTTCTTGTTGCAGACGTCGACGATGACCTTGCGGGCCTCGGGAGCCTGTATGCGGAAGTAGGCACGTCCCTGCTTGTCGACCTTCGGGAAGTCGTTTCCGGGAATAGTGGTCTCGGCGATGACAGCGTCGGCAGGCACCTCAATCTTCTTGGCCACCTCCATGCGGGGCCGACGGGGGGTGAAGCCGAGCTGACGGGCCACGGCCTCGCCATAGCGGCAGCCCAGCTCGCGGTAGCCGGCGGCGTCGAAGTGCAGGCGGTCGGGGCCGTTGGAGCAGTCGTCGCTGGAGATAACCTGACAGGTGTGGATGGTCTGCGGCAGCTCGTCTATCTGCTTCTTGCAGCCGTAACAGACACCCTTTCCGCCAGCCTGGACGATGTTGCCCACGTAGAGGTTCACCTCCTCGGGCTTGAGCTGGAGGTCGCCGCAGAGGTTCTCATATACCTGCTTGACCATGCCGGCCCACTTCGGGTCGCCGGTGTTGGTCTCGCCCTGGTGCATGAGTATGCCCTTGATGACACCGTCCTGCTGGGCCTTCTTGGCCAAGGTGACGAGGCGCCCGTAGGGGTCATTATTGTAGGCGGCGAGCAGGGGCTTCATCCAGCCCGGGGCCTTCTTCGCGGCGTAGCCCTGGATGCTGTCGGGAAGGAATCCCTTAATGTCGATACCACCGATGGCAACGTGGATGACGCCAATCTTGATGTTGTCGGGCGTAGAGGCGACCATGGTGCGACCGAACCAGTCGGCGGGGGTCAGTCCCGTGGTGGGACGGCAGAGGGGCGGCACGGCCTCGCACCACTCGCCCATCTTGCGGCCCTTGTCGGGGAAGTCTACGGCGGGCATGAGCAGGAAGCGGGGACCGGGACTGACGAGGTCCTGGGCCTCAGGCTTGGCGGCCCCCTCCATGTTCGACTGTCCGAAACAGAGGAAGATGTAGAAGTTCTCGTCGGGCGCGGCCTGGGTTTTCACTGTTCCCAAGGGGGAAAGGAGCATGAAAGCGATAAGGGATAAGATAAACTGTTTCATTGTTACTATATTTATTTACGAGATAATGACTCTTCGAGATAACGAGATAACGAGATAACGAGATAACGATATAACGATATAACGATATTACGACACGAGGCGAACAGATAACGACACGAGGTTTTTTCGAGAAGGGGAATCACGGATTGCGGAGGTAGTCGAAGGCGTCGATGTCGATGTGGCCGCCGGTCTTCTTCGTGGCGTAGCAGAAGATGGCGAACTTCGTCCCCATGAAGAGTCGGCGGTAGTCGAAGGTCATGCGGTAGTTCTTGGTGCCGGCCTGCGTCCAGTGGTCTCCGTCGAGGCTGTAGAAGAAGTTGGCGGCATCGTTGTGGCCGGGACGGAAGTCGGCGGTGATTTTCAGATGGAGGTGTTGGGTGGTGGGTGACAGGCGCTGGGGCAGTTCTATGGTCTCGACGACCTTCTCCTCGACGTTGGTGACGGCCTTCTCGCGGTCGGTGAGGCTCACGCGCTGCTCGCTCATCTCGAGGAACAGTTTCTTGCCTTTTTTCTTCACGGTGAGCACGCCGCTGTCGCCGTTGAAGGCTGCGAAGCCGCAGCAGTCGCCGTCCTTCATTCCCGAGACGTCGATGGTGACGGCGCCGCTGCACTCCGGCCCCTCCATTCGCTGCGTCAGCGTGTTAGGGGCCAGGTAGAGGTTGGGCACCACGCGGGAGGTCTTCAGGCGCAGGAATCCCGGCCGCTCCGTGAGGCTCCATGCGGCGTCCACGGGGTTATGGTTCCACTGCCAGTGCAGGCCGAGCCTCTCCGCCGACGAGAAATCGTCGGCACAGACAATGGCCTTCTCAGGCAGTCCGCTGCGGTAGGGCCTCATCACGTCGGGCACCCGTCCGTTCTCGTCGCCCAGCATGGGCCAGCCGTCAATCCAGCGCACGGGGCTGAGCGTGAGCACGCGCCCCACCCCACCGCGGTCCTGGAACATGATGCCATACCAGTCGCCCTCCTCGGTGTCTACGATGGTGCCCTGTGCCAGGTGGGCGAACCCGCCGAAGTCGCTCTCCAGGATGACCTGCTTCTCCCACTTCGGTGCCTTGAGGTCGTTGGTGCGGTAGCACACCTCGCGGCGGTGGCGTCCGGGGGCGTAGACATGGCTGATGAGCAGGGCGTAGTAGGTGCCTCCCCGCTTCACGACGCGGGTGCCTTCAAGCAGTCCGCGCTCGTCGGCCTCGCGGTTGAAATAATGGCGCACGCTGCCCTCCACGACGCTCTTCAGGTCGCGCGAGAGCTGGCACATCTCGCCCGTGCCGAAGAAGACGTAGGGCGTCCCGTCGTCGTCGAAGAAGAGGGTGGCGTCGTGGAAATGGCGCAGTCGGGCGTGTACGGTCCAGGGTCCCTCAGCCTTCGGGGCGGTGAAGATGTAGGTGTCGCCCATCGCGCCCTGCTCGTTGGGGGCCAGCAGTGCCCAGAAGCGCCCGTCGTGATACTTCAGCGACGTGGCCCACTGTCCGCGGCCGTAGACCGTGCCCACGCCCTCCTTGCCCTCCTGCTGGTCAAGGGGCAGGGAGAAGGCCAGGTCGTACTTCGGCGAGTCGGTCAGGCGGTCGAAGATGTAGCCCACGGTCTCCCAGTTCTTCAGGTCCTTGGATGCCATGACGGGTCCGCCGGGCATGAGGTGCATCGTGGTGGAGACCATGTAGAACGTGTCGCCCACGCGGATGACGTCGGGGTCGGGCACGTCGGCCCACAGCATGGGGTTCGCAATCTTCGCGGCGCGCATCGTCTCGTAGTCGTCGGCGCCCGACACTGACGCGCCGGGAATGGTGGCCGCCTGCAGGAGCAACAGCGACAGTATCAGTCTAAAGGACTTCATAGTTTATAGGTTTTGGAATTTTGAGACAAAGGTACGACTTTTTCGCTATTACATCTTTATAATACGTCTCAAAATCTTTCGTAACAGTGGCGGTGAGACGTCTGCGGCGTTCTGCAAGCTATTCATGCAAAGCGAAAGAATAATCTTTACAACGACCCCGCTGAGACTGCGACGAAATCCGCCGTCGCCTTCCTTGGCTGCATACAAGCGAGTATTGGAGGGCAACGACCGCCACGGGAGGGGCAGCCGTCCGCCCTGGGAGTTTGCCGTAAGCAAACCCAGGGTTTGGACGGCTCAAACCCAGGGTTTGCTTACGGCAAACTCCCTTTCCGCCCGGATTAGACGAAGCATCATCCCGGCTCTGATTTCGGGCAAAAACGCGCATAAACATGCAGAAGACCCATACTTTTGCATGTTTACGCCATTTTTATCACGTTCGGGGATGCCGTTTCGCCTCCCTGCGAAACGGCAGTTTTCCTCCTTTTAGGAGTTAAAAAGGGGAATATTCTGCACATTTCTCCACTTTTGTGCAGACCTTTTCCCCCTAAAATATCGGTCAAAAGTGCTGTTCTGGACCGTTTTCCAAGCTAAAAGGGCGTATTCCGAGGAGCCCGTTTTCTGTCAATTTTCTTTACACTGCTGCACGAAATCCAGGGCGGCGCGCTCAATACCCTCAGCGTCGAGGCCGTAGTGGTGGAAAATCTCCGCACTGGTGCCGTGAATGACGTCCTCGTCGGGTATGCCCAGTATGCGCACCGGCACGGGCTGCTCGCTGAGCACCTCGCAGACCATGGCGCCGAGTCCGCCGTAGCGGCTGTGCTCCTCGACGGTGACGATGCGCCCTGTCTCGCGGGCGGCACGGCGTATGGCGTCCTCGTCGAAGGGCTTGAGCCACGAGCAGTCGAGCACGCGGGCACTGACGCCCTGCTCCCTCAGCCGTAGCGAGGCCTGGAGGGCGTGCCAGACGGTCTCGCCCGTAGCCACGATGGTGAGGTCGCGGCCGTCGGCAACGGTGATGGCGCGGCCCGGCTCGAAGGCGAAGTCGTCGGCGGAGGCATAGACATCGGGCACGGCGGCACGGCCCACGCGGACGTAGCAGGGCATCGGACTGCCGGCCAGGAGCTGCACGAGCCTACGGGTGACGTGCTGGTCGCTGGGCAGGCAAATGTTCATGCCGGGGAAGGTGCGCAGGGCGGCGATGTCGTGGAGCGAGTGATGGGTGGCCCCCAGGGCGCCGTAGGCCACGCCGCCGCTCACGCCGAGTATGGTGACGGGGTTGCGGCTATAGGCCACGTCGACCTTTACCTGCTCCAGGGCACGGGCCACGTAGAAACAGGCCGGACCGCAACAGAACACCTTCTTGCCGCTGTGGGCCAGGCCGGCGCTGATGCCCACGGCGTTCTGCTCGGCTATGCCGCACTCTACAAACTGGGCGGGCAACGCATTGGCGAAGTCGCCGAGGGTGACCGAACCGCGCGCGTCGGTGGTCACGGCGATGATGTCCTTGTCGGCACGCGCCAACTCAAGCAGGGTGTCGGTAAACGCTTTTCTACAGGCGGTCATGATGATTTCTTTATGGGGAGTGAAAGGGAAGTGAAGGGGGAGTGAAAGGGGAGTGAAAGGGACATTTGTTCTAAAGGCAGAAACTATCGTCCCCTTCACTCCCCCTTCACTCCCTTTTCACTCCCCTTTCACTCCCTCTAACATTGTTATTCGTTCTTCAATTTCTCTCAGGGCTTGGCGACACTGCTCCTCGTTGAGCACGCCGTGGTGCCACTTGGCGATGCCCTCCATGAAGCTCACGCCACGGCCCTTCGTGGTGTTGGCGATGAGCAGGTGGGGCCGGCAGATGGTGTAGTCAATGGCGTCGAAGGCCCTGACGATGTCGGCCATGTCGTCGCCGTCGAGCGTCGTGACGTCCCAGCCGAAGGCCGTCCAGCGGTCGGCAATGCTCTCCAGGGGCATGACGTCCTCGGTGTTGCCCGAAATCTGCAGGTGGTTGCGGTCGATGATGGCCACGAGGTTGTCCAGCCGGTAGCGGCTGGCGGCCATGGCGGCCTCGTAGATGCTGCCCTCGCCCTGCTCGCCGTCGCCCATGAGCACGTAGACGCGGTAGGGGTGAGGGGTGAGAGGTGAGGGGTGGGAGGTTTCCATCTTGGCGGCCAGCGCCATGCCCGTGCCGATGGAGAGCCCGTGGCCCAGGGCGCCGCTGTTCACCTCGATGCCCGGCACCTCGATGGTGGGGTGACCGCTGAGCACGGAGCCCAGCTGCCCGAGGGTGTCGAGCACCTCGGACTTTAGGAACCCGCGGGCCTCGAGGGTGACGTAGAGGGCCTCCACGCAGTGGCCCTTGGAGAGCACGAAGCGGTCGCGGCCCTCGGCCTTGGGGCTGGCGGGGTCCAGGCCCTGCATGACGTGGAAGTAGAGGGCCGTGAGCACGTTCAGGCACGAGAGGTCGCCGCCGATGTGGCCCGCCTTGGCGCGGTAGACCACCTCGACAAGGCGCTTGCGGTTGCGCTCGCTAATCAGTTGCAGTTCATTGATGGTCATGGAGAAGAGGAAGTGGGGGGGAAGGGGTAATGTTGCCATCCTCAACGCTGCTCGTCGGGGTGTATGCCGTAGTAGACGCGCAGGGGTGTGGAGCTGACCTTGATGAATCCCTTGGCCTCGTCGGCGGTCCATCCGGTCTGTGTCTCGCCATACTCGCCCAGCTTGCTCTTGGTCAGGTCGTTGGGGCTGTCTATGCCCACAGTCTCAAATCCGTAGGGGCGCAGCCGCAGGATGGCCGTACCGGTGACGTTGCGCTGGCTGGAGGTGAGCATGGCCTCGATGTCGGGCATGACGGGCTCCAGGTACTGGCTCTCGTGGAGGAACATGCCGTACCAGTTGGCCACCTGGTCCTTCCAGTACTGCTGCCACTTGGAGAGCGTCGACTTCTCGAGCAGGCGGTGTGCCTCGATGATGAGCTTGGGCGCGGCGGCCTCGAATCCCACGCGGCCCTTGATGCCGATGATGGTGTCGCCCACGTTGGCGTCGCGGCCGATGGCGTAGGCAGCGCCTATCTCCTCAATCTTCTGGATGGCCTTCACGCGGTCGTCGAAGTGCTCGCCGTCTACGCCGACAATCTCGCCCTTGCAGAACTCAATCTTGAGCAGACACTCGGGCGCGGGCGCGGTGACGTGTTTCAGGTAGGCCTCCTCGGGCAGTCCCTGCGTGGGGTCGAGCAGCTCGCCGCCGC
>CAMPCG010000163.1 GCA_946644025.1 uncultured Prevotellaceae bacterium
CCATGGCATCGGCATAGGCGTATGGATAGGTATCCATGCGGATGCCGTCGATGCCCACGGTCTCTATCCACCAGATGCTGTTCTGTATGAGGTAGCGCATGAGGTGGGGGTTGCGCTGGTTGAGGTCGGGCATGGTCGAAACGAACCATCCCTCCTGCGTCTCCCTTCGGTCAACCTCCGATGCGTAGGGGTCGAGCACGGGCGTCAGCTTATAGGATGTCTGCAGGAAGCTGGTGCCTCGCGGGTCGCTCTTGCCGCCGCTCTCGCGGAGCCAGTCGCTCAGGTTGAGCCAGTCCTTCGACGGCATGTCGGCCACCCAGGGATGCTCGAAGCCGCAGTGGTTGAAGATCATGTCCATGACCACCTTCAGCCCTCGCTTGTGACAGTCGTCTATGAGCTGGCGGTACTGCTCGTTGGTGCCGAAGCGTGGGTCTACGCGGTAGTAGTCGGTGCAGGCATATCCGTGATAGGTGGAGTAGGTGTCCATCATGTCGGGCGAGTCGTTCTCCAGGATGGGTGTGAACCACAGGGCGGTGACGCCCAGCTCGTTGAAGTAGTCGAGGTGCTGTCGCAGTCCCTCGAGGTCGCCTCCGTGGCGCAGCGACGGCGCGTTGCGGTCTTCGCGGTATTGGCGCAGTCCTGGCACGAGGCTCTTGTGCCCCTCTGACTGTGCAAAGCGGTCGGGCATGAGCAGGTAGAGCACGTCGCTGATGTCGAAGCCGCGGCGCTCGCTGCCTTTCATCTCGCGGGCCTTCAGCTTGTAGTCGGCCGTCATGGGCTTCTTCTTCTTCCCGCAGGCAAATCTGAGCGTCATCGTGCCTGGCTGGGCGTTCTTCACGTTGAGGTAGACCAGCAGGTAGTTGGGCGAGTCGAGGCGTACGATGCTGTCGACGGCGACACCGGGATAGTCGGTGGTGACGTCGTCTACGTTGCGAATGTTCTGTCCGTAGACCATCAGCTGTACCGAGGGATTCTTCAGTCCCACGTACCAGTCGGTGGGGTCGATGCGGTCGATGGTGGTTTTCATTTTCGGTGCTGCGCTCATGGTCAGTGTGCACAGTGCAAGGCTTAATAGGAGTGTGTGTTTCATAGTCTCTGTGTTTATGTCTATGGTAAAGGGGTTGGCGGGTAGACCGCCAACCGCTTGAGGAAATGCTAATCCTCTACGTAGTCTGAGAGTTCCTCGGCCTCTTCGTCGGGGTCTCCCGATCCGAGGTCCATCATGGTGGAGTAGTTCTCCTCGGTAATCTCGTCGTCGTTGGGCTCCACAATCTCTATGTCGTCCTCGTCGGGCTTGTTGAAGGTGTCCTCTATCTCTACGTCCTCGTCCTCGTTCTCCTCGTCGTCGGAGTAGTTGTTGAACTTCATCCTGGGGCGTTCAGCCTCGGGCTTGGCCTTTGCGAAGATGGCCTCCACCCATGTTCCCTTGGGCACTTCCAGCACTTCAAATCCGTCTTCGATTTTCTTCTCGTACATGCCGCCCTTCTTGTGGAGCCGTTCTTTCGGCAGCGTTGTCGTCGAGATGTCGAATCCGTTTTCTATGATGTCCTTGATGCTCTGCGAGAGCGAGTCCCATCCTCCGCCGAAGTTTCTGTCGAGCACCTCGATGAGCTTTGCGGCCGTGATGTGGCGTATGTTCTCGTAGGTGAGGTCTGTGACGCGCGTGATGGGCCTTTTCTTGATGGCCCAAAGGCTTCTCATGCCCTCTTCCAGCCGCACCTGTCCCACCTTGTAGCCGAGTTTCTCGTACTTCGCCCTGACGGGCTGTGGTTCGCGGGTGATGTCTTCTATCATGAAGGCCGAGCGTATGATGTCGGCATAGTGGCGCACGTTCTCCTTCTGCTCGGCATCTTTCTCGGCGCTTTCCAGCAGACGGAAGATGTCGTTCTCCTGAACGTCCCACACGGTACTTTTGGTAAGCGTCTTGAGCGATAATACCTTTTTCTCTGTTTGTTCCATTTTATTATTCTAATTGTTTACGTCTGCAAAGTTAGCAATTTTTGTTATTATGCAATCAAAACGCCTATTGTTTAACAACCTTTAACGGGGCGCCTTTTCAGTTTCTCCCGGTCTGCCGCTTGGCGGGGGCCGCGTTGGCCAATGGGCGGAAAATGAAAAATAAGTGAAAAAAGAGGGCCGTATGCCGCCGTCTGTGTTTTTTTTCCTACCTTTGCATCCATTTATAACGTGTTCAAATGCTGAAATTCATATCCTTTGGCAGTGGTAGCAGCGGCAACAGCTATGTGCTCTACAGCGACAGCGACGCACTGATGATCGACGCCGGTGTCGGTGTGCGCGCGCTGAAGAAGCACGCCAAGAGTTACGGTCTGGCGCTGTCTCGTGTGCACCATCTGCTTGTCACCCACGACCATGCCGACCACATCAAGTGTGTGGGCAGCCTGAGCCATGACCTGCATCTGCCCGTCTATGCCACCGAGGCCGTCCACCACGGCATAGACCGCAACTACTGTGTGGCGCGCAAGGTGGATGCCGAGCTGCGACACTATCTTGTCCCTGGCACCCCGGTTGAGGCTGGCACCTTTCGTGTGACGCCCTTCAGCGTGCCTCACGACAGCAGCGACAACGTGGGCTACCAGGTGGAGGCGCAGGGCACGGTCTTTTGCATCATCACCGATGCCGGCCGCGTCACCGAGGAGATGGGTCAGTATATAGGCCGTGCCAACTACCTTGTCCTGGAGGCCAACCACGATGTGGAGATGTTGCAGAACGGGCCTTACCCGCAGCACTTGAAGAAGCGCATACAGAGCGGTACGGGCCATCTGAACAACGTGGCCTGTGGCGAGGCCATCGCCCACTACATGAACGAGCAGCTGCGCCACGTGTGGCTGTGCCACCTCTCGGAGGAGAACAACCACCCCGAGCTGGCCCGCAAGACGGTGGAGGCGGTGCTGCGCGGCTATGGCATCGTCGTCGGCAAGGACATGGAGCTCGACGTGCTGAAGCGCACCATGCCCACGGGGCCCTTCGAGCTTGTGCCCAGCCAGCTCTCGCTTTTTGACTGAGCTGTTGCTGCGATGGAATCGCAGCGTAAGAGACGTTACGGGGAGGGTTGAGAACACTAAAAAGACATCCCCAGCCAGGCTGCTGTCCGGCTGGGGATAATTTTGTTTCTTGTCGTTGCTTCTGCTTAGAAGTTGTAGTAGAGTCCGAAGTCCACGCGGCTGGCGTCGATGTCTACGCCGAAGGTGTTGGTAGCCTTGGCGCCGCTGTAGTCGGGCTTTGCGCTCTTATAGCCGATGAATCCCAGGTGTGAGACGAAGCTCAGGCTCTTGTTGAGGTTGACGGCCACACCGGGCTTGATGCCGATGCCCCAGGTGTTGGTCTTGTAGCCGGCAATCTTAGAGTCGGTGTTGCTGAACTCGAATCCGCCGTCGAGGAAGAGGTTCACCTTCTCAAACTTAACGCAGTTGAAACGAGCGTAGGGGTTGACCGAGAGGGTCTTCACCTTGGTGTCGTCCTTGCCGGTCTGAGCGTAGCCGAAGGCGATACCCAGTGCCCAGTTCTCGTCGAGGGTGTAGCCCACCTCGGGCTTAATCTTGAAAGCTGTGGTGCTGTTGCCATCGTGAGAGGTGGTCTCAAAGCCAAGAGCGCCACCAACGTAAACCTGTGCATCCATAACAACTGCAACCATGGCAGCCATCATTGTCAAAACAATCTTTTTCATTTTTCCTTTTACCTTTTGTTAAACTGAATAAATGTTGTTCTTGCTTCTCAAAAGCGGGTGCAAAGGTAGGGAGTTATTCTGACATACGCATAATTATTCTTCGTCTTTTGGACTGTTTGCCCGCACAATGTTGATATTTGTCAATAATTATGCAGGGAAGTGGGTGCTGGGAAGCCCCACCCCCGGCCCCTCCAGGCCCCCTCTGTCTCCCCCCAAGGGGGAGGGGAGCTTTCGCGGCTTAAGCCTCCCCCTCGGGGGGAGGTTCTTGCTCCATTTTCATTACGCAAGCGTCCCTTTGGGCCGAGCGGGTGGGGGCTTGGGGGGGTGGGTGTTGGGTGGGTGTTGGGTTGGTGTAGTGGGTGTTGGGTGGGTGTGCTGGGTGGGAGGTTATTTCCGCGGCAGAACATTCCTCTCACCTCTCACCCCTCACCTCTCACCTCCTCATTTTATTTCGATGTCGCGGCGCACGTTGTCGCGTATCTTCGTGAGGTAGGTCTTCATGCCCTCTCCGTCTTTTTTGTCGATAATCTCGAGTAGCTCTTTCAGCTCGGTGCGTATCTGGGCCACCTGGTCGTGGGTGTAGGGGTTGAAGAGTATTTCCTGCAGCAGGTAGTCGTCCTCGTTCAGCACTCCCTTGGCAATGCGCATGTGGCGCTTGAAGGTGGTGCCGGGCGCGTCCTGGTGCTTCATCACTGCTGCGAAGACGAAGGTGGAGACGAAGGGTATGGAGAGCGAGTAGGCCACGGTGCGGTCGTGCTCCTCGAAGGTGTATTCGTAGATGTGCAGTCCCAGCCGCTGGTAGAGGTCCTTGAAGAATATTCGCCCCATGTAGTCGCCCTCGCTGATGATGATGGCGTTCTCCTCCGACAGCTGCTGCAGGTTGGCGAAGGTAGGTCCGAACATGGGGTGTGTCGAGACGTATCGTCGGCCGGTCTTCTCGTAGAAGTCCTTGAGGTCGGTCTTCACCGAGGCGATGTCGCTGATGATGCAGTCGTCGGGCAGGTAGGGCAGTACCTGTTCAAAGACGGGGATGGTGTACTTCAGTGTCACGGCGTTGATGAGCAGTTCGGGGCCGAAGTCCCTTATCTCCTCCATGGTCGTGAAGCGCTGGCAGTTGTAGGTGAAGCGCATACGCTTGGCGTCGCGCTCGTAGACGGCCACCTCGTGGTCGAAACTCAGCAGGTCGATGAAGAAGCTACCCATCTTGCCTGCTCCCATTACTAAGATTTTCATTGTGTCTGTTGTTGTTGTAGTTTAGGGCTGCGATGGAACCGCAGCGTTAAGAGACGGTACACGGTTAGGGATTTGCGGTTTTAGGGTCCGTTGCTGACTGTGAGCATACCGCTAAACTCGTTGTAGTCCACGTATCGGTACATGGCCAGGTTGTGGCCTTTCTCTCCGCTCTGCACGTAGCCCTCCGAGCCGTTGATGTTGTAGGTGCGGTGGCATTTGTCGCAAGTCAGTTCGTAGAGCGAGCTCCATTTCAGCTCGTAGTTAAAGTCGCAGTTGGGGCACTGCAGGTCGTATGCCTTGAGCTGTCCGAACGACGACCGCCCTATGATGAGTCCCTGCTTGTAGCCCATGCGTGTGTAGAGCACGGCGCGTCCGTTCACCGCCGTGCTCATGGTCAGGTCGAGGTCGGAGGCGGCATACGACTCCTTGTCCCGGTTGGGGCTGAGCTTGAGGTGGGTGACGCCGTGGTCCATCACTGCCTTGACGATGCAGAAGGTGCCGCCGGCCATGTTGTTCACCGAGCGTGTCAGTGCGCTCGAAGTGAACAGCGAGGCCTGGAATGTGAAGTAACAGTCGTGGGTGCTGTACATGTTGTCGGTCTCGCACGCACTGCACATTATTATTAATAATGTAAGGAGAATCTTCTTCACTATAAACAACGGATTAAGACGGATTTCACGAATGATATAGCCAGAGGGTTTAGAATGAATTCAGCAGTTTCCTCTCTGCTGCCTCCACCCGGTCGAATCCGAACTGCGCCAGAGTCTGGTCCATGAGTTCGGCTATGCGGTCGTTGCACAGGTTGCCGATGCTTCCCTCGTGGGTGTGGTGAATGTCCTTGCAGGGTGTGAAGCGTCCGGCCTCGATGTCGAGCCCCACCTTCTTGTAGGCGTCGCGGAAGGGCATCCCTTCTGCTGCGAGGCGGTTGACCTCCTCTACTGAGAACATGGGGTCGTAGCGGCTGTCGTCGAGTATGTGCTCGTTCACCTCTATGCGGCTGATGATGTAGGCCGTCATGCGTAGGCAGTCGAGCAGCTCGTCGAAGGCCGGCAGGAACACCTCCTTGATAATCTGCAGGTCGCGGAAGTAGCCGGTGGGCAGGTTGTTGCGTATGAGTGTCACCTGCTGGGGCAGGGCCTGCAGCTTGTTGCTCTTGGCGCGTATGAGTTCGAAGACGTCGGGGTTCTTCTTGTGGGGCATGATGCTCGAACCGGTGGTGCACTCCTTGGGCAGACGCACGAAGCCGAAGTTCTGCGAGTTGAACAGGCAGGCGTCGAAGGCCAGCTTCGACAGTGTGGCGGCTATGGCGGCCATGGCGAAGGCCACGCCCGTCTCCATCTTCCCGCGGCACATCTGGGCGTAGACCACGTTGTAGTCCATCGTGTCGAAGCCCAGCAGCGTGGTGGTCATCTGCCTGTTCAGGGGGAACGACGAGCCGTAGCCTGCCGCCGACCCCAGGGGGTTGCGGTTCACCGTGCGCCAGGCGGCAAGCAGGAACTGCATGTCGTCGGCCAGCGACTCGGCGTGGGCGCCAAACCACAGTCCGAACGACGACGGCATGGCCACCTGCAGGTGGGTATAGCCCGGCATGAGCACGTCCTTATACTGTTCGCTCTTCTGCTGCAACTGCTTGAAGAGGTCGTCCACGGCCTCGGCCACGAGGCGTAGCTGGTGGCGGGTGAAGAGCTTCAGATCCACGAGCACCTGGTCGTTGCGCGAGCGTCCGGAGTGGATCTTCTTGCCCATGTCGCCCAGCTTTCTGGTCAGCATCA
>CAMPCG010000164.1 GCA_946644025.1 uncultured Prevotellaceae bacterium
AAGAACGACATTCGCACCGGATGGTGCCGCACTACACCGCTGTGGGGACGCGGACTGAGCCGTATGCTGACAGGCGCCGACGACCGTCTGCACGACTGCCGCGCCAGAACTGTGCAGGAAGCCATTCTATGGCACGGATACTCGAAGGAGTCCGATGCCTACCAGTCTACGCTGCAGTACTACCACCTGCCCAAGATTGACCGCGAGGCGGTCATCAAATTCATCGAAGCCATATAACAATTTTGATAATCAGCAGAGCAGCCCCCGCCGCCTCCCTGTCAAAAAGGGAGCGGTTGGGGGCGGTTCCTTTTAAGGTGTGTTTGCGAGCAAGGCTCCGCCTGATGCCGGAACGCGACGGCAAGGGCGCATTAGTAAAGTTTAACGCTCGAAGGCGGGCTACACTCCCCACAGGTCAGAAATTTTTACTACCTTTGCCCCCGCAAACCTTTTTCCCTGATGACGAAAAGCAAGGTACTGCTCATCTACACCGGCGGGACCATCGGCATGAACCGCAACGCACATACCGGCGCGCTGGAGCCCTACGACTTCGAGCGGTTGCTCTTGCGTGTGCCGGAACTGCAGGAGCTGCCCGTGGAGATTGACTCGCGCCAGTTCGACCCGCCCATAGACAGCAGTGACATGTCGCCGCAGCGGTGGACAGAGCTGGCCGGAATCATCGCGGCCAACTATCAGGACTACGACGGATTCGTAGTCCTGCACGGCACCGACACCATGGCCTTCACGGCCTCGGCGCTGTCGTTCCTGCTCGAAGGGCTGACGAAGCCCGTCGTCCTCACCGGCTCGCAACTGCCCATCGGACAGCTGCGCACGGACGGGAAGGAGAACGTCATCACCGCCATAGAGATTGCCGCCACCAAGCGCGACGACGGCACGGCGCGAGTGCCCGAGGTGTGCATCTACTTCAACGGGCACCTCATGCGCGGCAACCGCACGACGAAGCTGAGCGCCGACGACTTCAACGCCTTCGAGTCGTTCAACTACCCCCACCTGGCCGACGCCGGAGTGAACATCGTCTACCACGACGAGCATATACGCAGACCCTCTTTAGTGGTGAGTGGTGAGAGGTGGAAGGTGGGAGGAATGTTGGAGGCCGGACTGGACGACAACGTCATCATCTTCTCGCTCTTCCCCGGTGTGCGCGAAGACCTGATACGCCACATCATCGACACGCCGCGGCTGAAGAGCATCGTCATGCGCACCTTCGGCTCGGGCAACGCGCCCCACAGCCAGTGGCTGCTCGACACCCTGCGCGAGGGCACCCGCCGCGGACTGGTGATTGTCAACGTGAGCCAGTGCCTGAGGGGCTGCGTCGAGATGAGCCGATACGCCGCCGGACAACAGCTGGAGGAGGCCGGAGTGGTGAGCGGACACGACGCCACGGTGGAGGCCACCGTGACGAAGCTGATGTACCTCCAGGCCCGGCACGACGCCCCCGAGACCGTGCGTCAGCTGATGCAAAGAGACATACGCGGAGAGATAAGGTAAGTTGAGTGAATATGAAACTCGAATAAATGGACATAACCACCAGGAATCTGTTTTGCCTGCTGCGTGCAGGGGTGCTCGGCTGCGAAGAAGCGGTGGAGCCCATGTCGGCATGGAAATGGTCGCGCGTATACGCCCTGGCCATGGTACACGACGTGGAGGCCGAGACATGGGCCGGTATAGGCCGGCTGAAGGGGCAGTTCTTCATGCGGCTCACCGACGCACTGAGCCAGCAGTGGGAGCAGAGTGCCGCCAAGGCCAAACCGGCACCGCGCACACCGCTGACACCACGACTGGCCAAGAAGCTGGAGCGGCTCGAAGACGAGGCCGCCGAGCGATTCAGGGGATATGCCATCCCCGACGCCACGCTGAGCGTGCTGCGCAGCATGGTCACCGTGTCGCAGAGCCTGCTCACAGCCGACCGGTGGGTGAGGCAGCTGCTCTCGCTGGCAACGCTGCTCTCGCCGCCCACCACACACCACACGCCGCCCAGGATAGACCGCGAACAGCTGGAGGAGTGGGTGGCAGAGCTGGACATGGAGCGCATGGCACAGCTGGAGTGCGTGCTGCTCATGCACCTGCTCCACATCGACGAGAAGCGGCTGCCCCTCAAGCTGACGCTCACCGACGAGCAGCAACAGGAGAAGGTGGAGGAGATAGTGGCCACCATCGAGGCCACCACCCACCAGTGGCAGTTCTCGCAGGGCAGCAAAATATTCGTACACAACAGCAGCTCGTCGGCCATGTACTGGCAGGCACGACACTCCGTACGCTACCTGAAGTATAACCCCAAGGAGAGCATCAGCTCCTTCTTCTCCTCCTTCGTGCAGTCGCTGACAAACATCGAGGAATAGCCCAGGTTTAAAGAGAGAGAGACTAACCATATTTTTTAGACATGTTCTATAAATTGACAAAGCGTATCTGCCGCTCACCCCTCCCCTTGGAGTGGAGGGGTGAGCGGCGACCTGTTTTCTTATTTTATAGAACATATTTTTTCCTATAACTAATTACTTAGCTACATGATGAAGAAATCCTACACACTCGCCCTGGCCCTGCTGACCCTGCTTCCGGCCAGCGCACAGATTACTCCGCGCAGCCAGATGGAACGGCTGGACCGCGGGCTGGTGGCCATCCCTACTACCCAGACGGGCTCGGCCAACTTCGTCAGCTGGCGACTGCTGGGCACAGACCGTAAGGCCGACACCACCTTCGACCTGCTGCGCGACGACGAGGTCATTGCAGCCGACCTGAAGAAGACCAACTACCAGGACACGAAAGGCTCGACGACGGCACAGTACCGCGTGGTGACGAAAGTGAAGGGAACGGCTGTCGACACGTCGCAGGCCGTCGCACCATGGACACAGAAATTCCTCACCCTGCAGCTCGACCGACCGGCAGGAGGCATACACAAGTCGTGGGACGGACGGTCGAACGTGCCCTACGCCTACTACCCCAACGACATGTCGGTGGGCGACGTCGATGGCGACGGACAATACGAGCTGATACTGAAGTGGGAGTCGACCCACGCTCAGGACAACTCCTACAGCAAGGGACAGACGGGCAACACCTACATAGACTGCTACAAGCTGACACCGGGCGAGACAGCCGTAAACTGCAGACGACTCTGGCGCATCGACCTCGGACCGAACATACGCGACGGGGCCCACTACACACAGTTCATGGTCTACGACTTCGACGGCGACGGCCGCGCCGAGATGATGTGCAAGACGGCCACCGGCTCGAAGGACGGACAGGGCAACTACGTCAACCAGGCGGCCACCGACGCCACCATCCTCGCCCACCCCAACAACAAGGACTACCGCAACAGCAACGGACACATACTGCAGGGGCCGGAATACCTGACCGTATTCAACGGCGAGACGGGAGCGGCCATGCACACCACGTGGTACCTGCCGGGACGCGCCGGCACCGGCTCGAAGAACCCCAACAGCGGGTCGGCCCTCACCGAGGGTGGCTCAGAGCTGGGCAAGGTGAGCGAATTTCCCAGCGGCTTCTGGGGCGACAACTACGGCAACCGCTCAGAGCGATTCCTCGGCGCGGTGGCCTACATCAACGGGGCCGACAAGCCCGCCTGTGGCATCTTCTGCCGCGGCTACTACACCAAGGCATACGTATGGGCCGTCTCCTTCGACGGCACACGCCTGCACACAGAGTGGCTCCACGCCTCGCCAAGCACCACACAGTCGCTGGTGTTCAACCAGACTGGCACCACAGCCATACGGGTAGAGGTGGACGGCGAGGTGCTGGTGCGCAACGGCATGAAGACAGCACCCGCCAACACCGGCGGCGTGAAGGCGGCCGACAGCAACGGGGGCATCGCAGGAAGCAACACGCTCTACGGCAACGGCAACCACAACCTGAGCATTGCCGACGTGGACGGTGACGGATGCGACGAGATACTGTGGGGCTCGGCAGCCCTCGACAACGACGGCTCGCTGCTCTACGCCACGGGCTACGGCCACGGCGACGCCATACACGTGGGAAAGATGATTCCCGACTCGGCCGACCTCTACGTCTTCCAGGTGCACGAGGAGAAGCTCTCGGCCAAACACGGCTCATGGGACCTGCACAACGCCCGCACAGGCCGCGTCATCTGGCACGGAGGCTCGGCCGACAAGGACAACGGGCGAGGAATGGCCGCAGCTCTCATCAGCGGGACGCGCAGCTACCAGTTCTGGTCGAGCGACGAGCGAAACCCCAAGTCGGCAGCCACAGGCAAGCAGGCCATCGGCAAGTCGTGCTCGGTGAACTACCGCATCTACTGGGACGGTTCCTATCAGGACCAGCTCTTCGACGGAGCCTATAAGTACGACGACGACGTCATGGCACAGTCGTCTCACGCAGAACCCGTCATACAGAAATGGAACGGGTCGAGCTTCACCAACGTCCTGTCCTTCTACTCGTCGACCTACAACTATGCCCAGACCTGCAACTACACCAAGTCCACACCCTGCCTGCAGGCCGACATCCTGGGCGACTGGCGCGAGGAGCTGGTGATGTGGAACAAGAAAGACTCGTCGCAGGTGATGGTCTACACCACGTGGACACCCACCACCTACGCCGTGCCTACGCTGATGCACGACCACACCTACCGCATGGGCATCGCCTGGCAGAACACGGCCTACAACCAGCCGCCCCACCTGGGCTACTTCCTGAAAGACTACATCGACGGAAAGATTCCTGAACCCACGCTGCCCGGCGACGTGAACGGCGACGGCACCGTAGACGTGGCCGACATCTCAGCCATCATCACCATCATGGCCGGCGCCACCACTCCCGATGCGTCAGCATCGGGCAATGCCGACGTGAACGGCGACGGCTCGGTAGACGTGGCCGACATATCAAGCGTCATCACTATTATGGCAGAAGGATAAGGCCCCCCCTTCGGCCCCCGAGGGGGGCTACTATAGATATGGCCTCACTACCTTTAGAACTATAGAAGCCCCGCCTCTCTACCCGCAAAACTATAGAAGCCCCCTCGGGGGCAGTAGGGGGGGGCCTACCCCTCGGGGGCAGTAGGGGGGCCTCTACTTCGAATGTAGCAGCTGTCCGCTGCCGGTAACCCCGGCGGCGGACATTTTTATGCGGGTCTCCTTGCCGTTGTTGAAGAAGGTGGCGGTGAAGCGGCCCTGCTCGTCGCTGACGGCATTGGGGTTCCAGTAGAGGGTGCGGCGATAGTCGGCGGGCTGCTCGTCGGCCGCCCTCCCGCTATAGTCGGGCTGGTAGAAGTCCTCGGCCATGTTGACGCCGTGGAACACAAGATGGCGGTCGCGGAACGTGGGCTGCACGCCGTCGTCGGGAATGTTCACCAAGTCTACGGTAGCATCGGCCGTGTAGCGGTCCTGAATCATGAGCGAGTCTTCGCATCGCGGCTCAAAGTCGCTGAAGACGCGTACATCCTGCAGCCGCTTCAGGTATAGCTGGTTGTAAATCCACGTTCCCGTGCGATTGGCGCGGAAGCGTCCGGCAGCCGCCGTCGAGCTGGCATCGGGGTTATAGTTGCGCCAGTAGGTGTGGCCGCCGAGCCGTCCGTCCACGTTGTAGGACACGGAGCGGTTCATGTTTCCGTAGAGCAGGTGGCACACCTGCAGCGGGAACAGACGCATGTCGTAGCGTCCGAAGGAGAGCCCGCGATCGGTAATCTCGTTGTAGATGTCGTAGGCGTCCATCACGAAGGCGGGCTTCTTCCAGTCAATGGCACGGCGACCGCGGCGGTGGCCCTTCACGTTGACGTTGGAGAGCTGGTGTACGTCGTTCTCCATCGAAAGCTCTGAGAGCGTGTCGATGAGCAGCTCGGCGTCGTAGTCGGGCTGGTGCTTCTCGTAGAACGTATAGTCGTGGGAATAGACGGGCCAGAAGAGGTCGCGCTTGACGTAGTAGTCGGGGAAGGCGAGCTCGTCGGCAATGGTGCGGTCTTTGTGCGAGCCCATGCTTTTCTTGATGGAGTCGCTCTCCTTGTAGGCCTTCATGTTGAGAAAGGCATCGCCATAGAAGGGCGGCACCTGGAAGAGGAAACGCCCGCGCTCGGTCTTCTGAACGCCTCCCACAAAGACGCCGTCGACCGAGATTTCGGCCTCTACGAGCACCTCGTGCTTCAGGTTGCCGTGGTTCACGCCCAGGTGGGCATTGGCATCGCCCATGTCGCCATAGTCTATGCTGACGATGTCGGTGGTGCCGGTCTGGTCGGCGGGGGAGTTCTCCCATGAGTTTCCAAGGATAGCGTTCTCGTCGTCGGCGGTCTCCATGAAGGGGTCGGCGGTCTCGGGGTCGTCGTTGGTCTTGTTGCCCACCATTCCCAAACCGTCCTGCCATTTCTCAATCTCGTCGGGCTGCACGTCGTAGATGCCGAGCGACTTGTAGACGGTGCCCTCGATGGTCAGCGTCGTCTCGGGCTGATAGCGCAGCTGGCGGGTGGTGTCGGCCAGCTCCTGCCACTTGTACTTGCGCCATCCCTGCACCATCATCAGCAGGTCCAGGTGGCGACGGTGCAGGTCGTCGTCGGCCTCGAAGTAGTGAGCCGGACGGGCCACGAAGCCGCGCAGGTCGCTGGAGAGCAGCAGGCCGGTCATCACGTTGCCGTCGTCGTAGGTAGGCTCGTCGGTGCTGGTGTCGTGTATGGCCAGCGAGAAGGT